>NZ_JBYCLB010000316.1:0-15622 GCF_057473705.1 Mycobacterium sp. TH-M15
CGGGCTGGGGCCAGCCGGGTTATCCGCAGGCGCCGGGCTGGGGTCCGCCCCCGGGTGACCTGGGCATCCGGTTTGCGGCCCGGTTGCTCGACACCATCCTGGCCCGGATCATCCCGGTCATCTTCCTGTTCTTCTCGCACAGCTACGTCGTGTTCGGCCTGGTCGCCGCGATCTTCACGTTCGGCTACTTCGTCGTGTTCGAGGTCACCAGCGGCACCAGTCCGGCCAAACGGCTGTTCAACCTCCATGTGCGCGGGCCGCACGGGGCGCCGAAACCCGACGCCGCGCAGTCGATGATCCGCAACTCGTTCAACCTGCTCGAGATCGTGCCTTTTCTCGGCGGGCTGCTCACCGCGGCGGCCTGGATCACGATCGCGGTCACCATCAACGGCAAGCCCAGCAAGCAGGGGCTGCACGACGACATGGCCGGCGGCACCCAGGTCGTGGTCACCGGCTGAATACCGGAGGTCAGCGGGCGAGCGAGAAACGCTGCCACGCCATCCGGCGTTGCGGGCTCGGGTCGAGTTCGACGCGGCATTTTCGGTCGAGGACCAGCACGGCGCGGCCGTCGTCGTAGGTCGGCCAGTCCTCACCCGGCACCCCGGTCCGAGCGAACGATCGCCAGCGCGTTTGCACCTCGTCGCTGACCCGCACCGCGTCGCGCCGGTCGACCCCGGCGGTGAGCATCCCGCCCAGCCGGCCGCGGTAGACGTCGAAGACCGCGAACAGCTCGGTGGCGTGGGTAGCGCCCAGGCCGGACCAGTGCAGCACCCGGGGCGCGAAGTCGTAGCGGTACAGGTAGGTGGGCGCATGGGCGCCGTGCGCCTCCCCGATCTGCCACACCGCCGAGTTGAAGGCGAAGTCACCACCGAGGCGCACGCAAGCCGACCGGCCCGGATAGTCCGGGTAGGCCGCCCTGATCCGATCCCGGGCGACCGGCTCGGCCCGGGCCAGCAGCGCCTCGATCGACTTCTCGGTGGTCGGTAGCCAGCGCAGGAACCGGGTGAACAGCCGTCCCTCGTCGGCGTTGCTGCCGATGATCAGCGGCACCCGGTGCACCGCGTCACGACGCATCGCCACCACCGGGTCCAGCGGCAGCACGTCGTCGCCGCAGACCGGGCCCACCGGAAACGCCCCGACCAGGTCGCGGACACCCTCGGCGATCAGCCGATCCTGCGCGCGCAGCAGCTCGCCCGGCGACACCTGCAACAAGGCTTCTGCCGCCCCGGGGCCGGCGATCCCGAGCAGTTCGGCGAAGCGGGCGGCCAGTTTCGCCGAGATCTCCGGCGTGCGCACCATCCCCGATGCCGGACTCTCGGCGATGGCCCGATGAAACAGCCCCTCGGCGGCCGGCACCGCCAGCAGGGTGGTGACGATGTGCGCGCCGGCGCTCTCGCCGAAGATGGTGACGTTGCCCGGGTCGCCGCCGAACACCGCGATGTTCTCCCGCACCCAGTGCAGCGCCCGCACCAGATCGCGCAGGTACAGATTGGTCTCCAGCGGGGTGTCCGGGGTGGACAGCGACGACAGGTCCAGGCAGCCGAGCGCGCCCAGCCGGTAATTGACCGAGACGTACACGCAGCCCTGCCGGGCCAGCGGCGCCCCGTCGTAAATCGGGGTGGCCGAGCTGCCCAGGATGTAGCCGCCGCCGTGGATGAACACCATCACCGGCAGCGGCTCCGGGCCGGTCTCCTCGGGGGCGACGACGTTCAGCGTCAGGCAATCCTCGCCGGTGGGCTGATACCGGCCGGGGGCGGTCATGGTGTAGCGCCGCCGTTGCGGTGCGCAGTTGGCGAACCCGTGGCAGTGCCGCACGCCCGACCACGGCTCGGCGGGCTCCGGTGCCCGGAACCGCAGCTCCCCGACCGGGGGGCGGGCGTAGGGGATGGATCGCCACCGGTGCACCCCACCCCGGGTGAAGCCTTCGACGGTGCCCGTGGCAATCGCAGCCTGCACCGGGTGTTTATGCATCACGCCAAACGGTAGCGAACGTACCCGGCGCCGGCGCCACCGACCGGGGAAAGTGCTCAGCGCCAGCCGTCGGCGATCTTGACCGCCTGCAGCAGTGTGTCGCAGAGCTGGCGAAGCTCGGACTCCCCGGCTTGGTCGTCCAGCGCCGTCGAGATGTCCTCGGCCGCGCACCGTACCTGATATACCCGGTCGGAGAGCGCGGACGCCTCGTCGGCGGAGAGCACCACCGCATCGGGTGCCAGGGCCGCCGCCCGGCCGGAGGTGATCAGCGAACGCTGCTCGTAGGCGCGCTGCCGGCACGACTGCCGGCAGTATTGCCGCGGACGTCCGGTGCTGCCGTCGGCGACGTCGCGTCCGCACCAGCGGCACGGCTGCGGACGGTCTCTTCGGGCCACGCCGACGACTCTAGCCGGAGGAGCCCACCGATCCCGGTATCATCGATGGTCTGTCGCCGGAGTCGGGTCCCCGGGAACCATCCGGCCCGCGGTGACGTTGTCAGCCGCGAGGGATTTTCCGGCCGGACAGCCGCTACAGGGGTTTTCAGAAAGGTAGAGACGATGGCTGATCGTGTATTGAGAGGTAGCCGGCTGGGCGCCGTCAGCTACGAGACCGACCGCAATCACGATCTGGCGCCGCGGCGGGTCGCCCGGTACCAGACCGAGAACGGCGAGGAGTTCGACGTACCGTTCGCCGACGACGCCGAAGTGCCGCACACCTGGATGTGTCGCAACGGCATGGAGGGCACCCTGGTCGAGGGTGACCAGCCGGAGCCGAAGAAGGTCAAGCCGGCCCGCACCCACTGGGACATGCTGTTGGAGCGCCGCTCGGTCGAGGAGCTCGAGGAACTGCTCAAGGAGCGGCTGGAGCTGATCAAGACGCGCCGGCGCGGCAGCTGACGCGCTAGCTTCGGGCACCCCGCAGGCCGCGGATGCGCCCGCCGATCCCCCACTGCGCGACCTTGGCCATCGCTTCGCGGATGTTGGATCCGCTCATCTTCGACACGCCCAGTTCGCGTTCGGTGAAGGTGATCGGCACCTCCACCACGGTGAAGCCGTTGTTGATGGTGCGCCAGGTCAGGTCGATCTGGAAGCAGTACCCCTTGGAGTCCACCGCGGCCAGGTCGATCTTCTCCAGCACCCCGCGCCGGTAGGCGCGGTAGCCGGCGGTGATGTCGTGGATGCCCACCCCCAGCAGCAGCCGGGAGTAGGTGTTGGCGGTCTTCGACAGCAGCAACCGGCGCCGAGGCCAGTTGCGCACCGTCCCGCCGTCGACGTAGCGGGAGCCGATCGCCAGGTCGGCACCGGAATCGATCGCGTCCAGCAGCCGGTGCAGCTGCTCGGGAGCGTGACTGCCGTCGGCGTCCATCTCGACCAGCACGGTGTACTGCCGGCTCAGACCCCAGCCGAACCCGGCCAGGTAGGCCGCCCCGAGGCCGGCCTTGGCGGTTCGGTGCATCACGTGCACGTGTTCGGCGTCGCCGGCGGCCAGCCGGTCGGCGAGTTCGCCGGTGCCGTCCGGGCTGCCGTCGTCGACGACCAGCACGTGCGCGTCGGGACGCGCCTGACGCACCCGGCCCAGGATGATCGGCAGGTTCTCCCGCTCGTTGTAGGTGGGGATGACCACCAGGGTGTGCCGGCTGGCACGATCACCGGTCGCGGTCATATGGCTCCTTTGCCCGGCCCGGCTTTCCCAGGCGACGATGCGGCAATGGTAGCCGCCGGTTCCTGAGCAGGCCGCCGACAACGCTGATCGCGGCGATGCCGACCAGCGACCATTGCAGCGCCGGTCCCCATCGGGTGGCCGGTGTCCGCGTGGTTTTCAGCCGCACCGTGGTGTCCAGGTAGGCCGGCTGGAAGAAGGCGGTGCGACCCAGTTCGCGGCCGTCCGGGGCCAACACGGCGCTGATCCCGGTGGTGCCGGCGACGACGACGTAGCGGTCGTGTTCCACGGCGCGGACCTTGGCGAACGCCAGCTGTTGCTCGCTCATCGTCTGGTCGAAGGTGGCGTTGTTGGTCGGGACCGCCAGCAGCTGCGCGCCGGCCTGCACCGACTGGCGCGGGGCACGGTCGAAGATGACCTCCCAGCAGGTGGCCACCCCGACCGGGATCCCGGCTGCGTGCACCAGCCCGGTTCCGCTGCCCGGCTGGAAGTAGCCGGCCCGGTCGGCGTAGCCGGAGAGATGCCGGAAGAACCCGCGCCAGGGCAGGTACTCGCCGAACGGTTGCACGATCCGTTTGTCGTGGCGCTCCCCCGGCCCGGTCGTCGGGTCCCAGACCAGCACCGAGTTCATCGCCACCGGGTTGTCGCTGGTCCAGCCCGGTGCCGCGCGCAGCGTCCCGACCAGGATCGGCGCGCCGATCGCCTGGGCGGCGTCGCTGACCTGCTGTTCGGCGTCGGCGTTGGCCAGCGGGTCGATGTCGGACGCATTCTCCGGCCAGATCACCAGCTGGGGCTGCGGCGCGTGCCCGGCACGCACCTCGTCGGCGAGCGTGAGCGTCTCGGTCACGTGGTAGTCGAGCACCTCCCGGCGCTGGGCGTTGAAATCCAGCCCGAGTCGCGGCACGTTGCCCTGGATCACCGCCACGGTGATGGCCGGTTCGCTGCCCGAGCCCACCCCGGAGCGACGCACCTGCGGCCAGACCAGCATCGTGCCCAGCAACACCGCGCAGATGCAGATGGCGGGCAGCACCACCTCCGGCGGCCGGTCGTACCGGACCGCCGGGTGCGACCCGCCTGGGTGTCCGTGCCGCAGCCAGAGCACGATGTCGATGCCCAGGTCGGTCAGCGCGCAGCCGAGCAGGACGATCGCCGCCGACAACAGCGGCGCGCCGCCGAGCGCCACCAACGGCAACATCGGCCCGTCCGCCTGGCCGAAAGCCACCACGCCCCACGGGAATCCGCCGAACGGAACGGCGGACTTGGCCGCCTCCTGGGCCGCCCACAGCGTCGCGAACCAGATCGGCCAGCCGGGCAGTTCGCGTACCGCGACGGCCAGCAGACCGAACATCGCCGGGAAGGCCGCGCACAGCACCGTCAACATCAGCCAGGGCAGCGCCCCGACCAGTCCGCTGATCCACGGCAGCAGCGGCAGGTAGAACACCACGCCGAACAGGAACCCGTAGCCGAGCCCGCCGACCGCGGTGGTGCTGGACCGGACCAGCACCCAGGCCAGGCCGGCGAAGGCGAAGATCGCCGTCCACCACCAGCCGACCGGCGGGAAGCTGGCCCACAACAGCAGGCCCGCGGCGATGGTGACCCCGAGCTGCGGGGCGCGGACCCAGGTCGCCGCGGCCAACTCCGGCAGGCGCCGGGCGGCCGCCGACGCCAGAGCGGCCAGCCACCGCCGGATCGCCGGGCTCAGGCCGCGTTCGGCCGTGCCGTCACCCCGGTCGTCGTCGGAGACGTCGGCTATGTCAACGAAGTCCTCGTCGAAGTCCTCGTCGAAGTCGTAGTCGAACTCGTCGACCCAGTCGTCGGGCATGTCCTCAGCCATGCAGCACCTCGCCCCGGTGCACCGTCTGTCGGCATCGCGGTAGCCGGCCCTCGGCGTCCAGCAGCGGCAGCGGCGGCACCCGGGACCGGGGGTCGGTCGACCAGCGCTGCACCGCGTTGCTGGCAGCGCTGACGGTGAGCTCCCCGACCTCCCAGACGGCGTAGCAGGCGGGTGCGCCCGGCACCAGGGTGCCGGTCAGCCCGTCGTTCACCCCGGCGGCACGCCAGCCGCCCCGGGTGGCGGCGGTGAACGCGGCGCGCACCGAGACCGCGCTGTCCGGGGTCCGGTGCCGGGCGGCGGCTCGAACCGTGGCCCACGGATCGAGCGCGGTCACCGGCGCGTCGGATCCGAAGGCGAGGGGCACGCCTTGGGATGCTAACAGTGACAACGGGTTGAGCCGCGCGGCGCGCTCGACCCCCAGTCGCCGGGCGTACATCCCGTCCGCACCGCCCCACAGCGCGTCGAAGTTGGGTTGCACGCTGGCGATCACCCCCCAGGATCCGAGCTGGGCCGCCTGCTCGGCGGTGACCATCTCCAGGTGCTCCAGCCGGTGCCCGCACCGGGCCACCGCGGCCACCCCGAACTCCTCGACGACCTGCGCCAGCGCGGCCACCACGGCCGAGACCGCCGCGTCGCCGATGACGTGGAAGCCGCCGCTGACCTTCGCCTCGGTGCAGGCGCGCAGGTGCGCGTAGACGGTGTCCGGGTCGAGGTGGCGGCTGCCGGTGCAGTCACTCGCGTCGGCGTAGGGCTCGGACAGCCAGGCGGTGTGTGACCCCAACGCGCCGTCGACGAACAGGTCACCGCCGAGTCCGCGGGCGCCGGTCTCGGCCAGCAGGTCGCGGGCCTCGTCGGCGGTGCTTACCGCCTCGCCCCAGTAGCCGATCACCTGCACGCCGTGGTCCATAGCCCGCAGCTGTTGCCAGTCGTCGTGCCCGCCGATCTGCGGGCCGGCACATTCGTGCACCGCCACGATGCCGGCCGCGGCCGCGGCGTCCAGGGCGCTGCGCCGGGCCGCCGCCCGCTGACCGTCGGTGAGCAGCTCCCGGGCCGCGGCGCGGACCAGGTGGTGCGCCTCACCGGTGAGCGGCGGCTGTTCGGCGAAGCCGGCCGCCGACGTCAGCCCGGGCACCCGGCGGCGCAGCGCGGTCGAGGCCGCCGCCGAATGCACGTCGACCCGGGTCAGGTAGGCCGGCCGCTCCCCCACCACGGCGTCGAGGTCGGCGGTGTCCGGCGCGCCGTCCGGCCAGTTCGCGTCGTCCCAGCCCTGTCCCCACACCGGCTCGTCGGGATGGGCGGCGGCGTAGTCGGCGAGCAGCTCCAGGCAGTGCCGCCGGGATCGGGCCGCCCGCAGGTCCAGGCCGGTGAACGCCAGCCCGGTCGCAGTGACGTGGACGTGGCTGTCCACGAACGCCGGTGCGACGAAGCCGCCGTCCAGGTCGACCGGGTCGGCACCGGGGAACCGTTCGCGGCCGACGGCGTCGCTGCCCAGCCAGACCACCAGCCCGTCGCGGACGGCCATCGCGGTGGCGTCCGGGTGCGACGGGCTGTAGATCCGGCCGCCCAGCAGCAGCAGCGACGGGGTGGCCTCGGTGGCGGCGGTCACGAGCAGAAAGGTACCCGGGTTCGGCCGATCGGTGGGTTCAGCCGGCGCCGGCCGCCAGCGCGGCCGGTTCGGCGGCGGTTACCAGCGCGGGCACCGCGGCAAGCCCGACTGCCAGCTCGACCAGGGACGGCCGCAGGACTGCGCTGAGCATGTCCGGTCAACGTTTCGCAGACCGTTTCGGTTCCGCCGACGCACCCCGGGTAATACGTTGATGCAATGACGACCATCGAGGTTTCGGCTCCCGGCGGGGCCATCGACGCGCTGCTGGGCGTTCCGGACGGCCCGGGCCCCTGGCCCGGGGTGGTGGTGATCCACGATGCGATCGGTTACGGACCCGACAAGCAGTCGATCTCGGATCGCATCGCCGGCTCCGGATATCTGGCGCTCACCCCGAACCTCTACGCGCGCGGTGGCCGGGCCCGCTGTATCACCCGGGTCTTCCGCGAACTGATGACCCAGCGCGGCCGGGCGCTGGACGACATCCTGGCCGCCCGGGATCACCTGCGGGCGATGCCGGAATGCGCCGGGCCGGTCGGCATCGCCGGTTTCTGCATGGGTGGCCAGTTCGCGCTGCTGTTGTCGCCGCGTGGCTTCGGCGCCGCCGCGCCGTTCTACGGCACGCCGCTGCCGCGCCATCTCGATGACGTGCTGACCGGCGCATGCCCGATCGTGGCCAGCTTCGGCGGCCGTGACCCGCTCGGGATCGGCGCCGCCGATCGGTTACGCCGGGTCGCCGAGCACCAGCGCATCCCGCACGACATCAAGCTCTATCCGGGTGCCGGGCACAGCTTCGCCAACCAGCTCCCCGGCCAGCCGTTGATCCGGATCGCCGGGTTCGGCTACAACGCGGGGGCCACCGCCGACGCCTGGGCGCGGGTCTTCACCTTCTTCGGCGAACACCTGCGCGCCGACGGCTGATCGGTCAGGCCGACGCGAGCACCCGCGGGAACAGGACGTTGTTCTCCTTGTGCACGTGGATGTGGATGTCGTTCTCCAGGTCCTGCAGGCCGGAGAGCAGCGCCATGTAGCTGGCGCAGGCGTCCGGCGGGATAACGTAACCGTTGGTGAGCTCACGCAGCTCGGCGAGCAGGTGACCGGCCCGGTCGTGCTCTTCCAGGTTCTCGGCCAGCTCGGTGCGCACCTCGGCGGAGAGCGGACGATCCGGGTTGCCGCTGTGCAGGCTGATCTCCGGGAACAGGTGGGTCTCCTCGGTGCGCAGATGCGGTTCCATCCCGGCACGCAGCTTGTGGAACACCTCGCGGACCTGGATCAACTCGGCGTGGTTCGGGCCGTGCACCCGGGCCACCTTGTCCACCAGCTCCGCCAACCGCGGGAACTCCTCCCACAGGTAGCGGTGGTGGGTGCTGACGATGTGCGCGATCAGCGCGGGGTCGTCCAGGTCGGCCCAGTCGGCGCGCTCACCGGGTCCCTGCTCGGCGAGCGCGGCCAGCAGTTCGTCGATGTCGACGCCGTCCGCGGCACACGCCTCGCCGAGCGGCCGCTGGCCGTGGCAGCAGAAGTCGATCCCGAATCGGCTCAGGACCCGGGTGGTCGACGGGTCGGCCGTGACGATGTCACCGAGGATCATGTCGGGGGTGAAGGTGGCCACGAGAGCTCCTTTGTCTGGTCATCGGCGGCCGGCTGGCCGCCGGCTTCGCCTGTCAACAATCCCAATTTCAATGATTGACGTCCACCATATGTGATCCATTCATCGCCCCGGCGTGGTCACGGCGCGGCCCGCAGTTCCAAGCCGACGTTGTTGCGCAGTCCACCGCGCAGCTTGCTGAAGAAGTTGAAGCCCCGGCCGACGATCCCGTATCGCTGGCCGATGGCGTCGTAGACCAGCGCGTTCTCCGCCTTGTCCAGGACGACCGCGGTCGCTTCGACGGCCGCGCCGCGCGGCCGGCCGCGCACATCGCAGACCGCCAGCGTCACCCGGGGGGTGCTGCGGATCCGCTTGACCTTCCAGGAGTTCGCCGGGGTGATGACCAGCAGGCGGTCGCCGTGCCCGGCCGCCCACACCGGCGTGGGCTTGGGCCGACCATCCCTGGTGAACGTCGTCAGCAGCAGGTAGTCGGACCGGAACAGCTCGGCGAAGGTGACGTCGGCGGACTCGGTGGCCACGCACGCGAATCTACCCGGCGAGCGGCACCGGCGTGGTCGGCAGCCAGACCCGCGAGACCCGACCGGACCCGGAGCGCACCGCTCAGGACGGAACCGTCTCCGGAACCGAATCGTCGTCGGGCCCCGGCGGCCCCGGCTCGGCCTCCCCCAGCAGGGCGCGCACCGCGGGACGCGGCCCGTACGGCCGCAGCATCCGGCTGGCCGGCCGCGGCCGCACCAGCTGCGGCCACCAGAACCACCGCCCGAGCAGCGCGGCGATCGACGGCGTCATGAACGACCGGACGATCAGCGTGTCGAACAGCAACCCCAGCCCGATGGTGGTCCCGATCTGGCCGAGCACCCGCAGGTCGCTGACGATGAACGCCGACATGGTCGCCGCGAACACCAACCCGGCGGCGGTAACCACCGTTCCGGTGCCGGCCATCGCCCGGATGATGCCGGTGTTCAGCCCGGCGCCGACCTCCTCTTTGAACCGGGAGATCAGCAACAGGTTGTAGTCCGAGCCCACCGCCAGCAGCAGGATGACGGCCAGCGCCAACACGATCCAGTACAGCTGGATGCCGAAGATGTCCTGCCAGACCAGCACCGACAGCCCGAACGAGGTGCCCAGCGACAACGCCACCGTCCCGACGATGACGGTCGCGGCGACCAGGCTGCCGGTGATGTACATCATGATCAGCAGGATCAGGCTCAGCGCGGCGATCCCGACGATCATCAGGTCGTACCGGGCCATGTCCTGGATGTCTTTGTAGGTGGCCGCGGTGCCGGCCAGGTAGAACCGGGCGTCCTCGGACGGGGTGCCCTTCACCGCCTCTTTTGCCGCCCGGAGGATCGGCTCGATGTGCGAAATGCCTTCCGGTGTCGCCGGATCCCCGTCGTGGGTGATGATCATCCGCGCGGCGTGTCCGTCCGGCGACAGGAACAGCTTCAGGCCCCGGATGAAGTCTGGGTTGTCGAACGCCTCCGGCGGCAGGTAGAAGGTGTCGTCGTTCTTGGCCTTGTCGAACGCCTGGCCCATCGCGGCCGCGTTGTCGGTGAGCGCCCGCTGCTGGGCGTTGATGCCGGCGTTGGTCGCGTAATTCGACAGCGTCAGCGCCAGATTGATCATCTGACTGGCGATCTGCGGCGGCAATAGCCCGACCAGCTGCGGCTGAAGCGCATCCAGTCCGTCCAACGTCGACGTCAGCTGCTCGAATTTCTCACTGAGCTGGTCGATCCCGTCGATCGACTCCCAGGTAGACCTGATCGCCCAACACACCGGAATGTCGAAACAGTGTGGCTCCCAATAGAAGTAGGTCTTAAACGGCGTGAAGAAGTCCACGAAGTTGGAGATGTTGTCGCGCACCTCGTCCATCACCGCGATGGTGTCGTGGAAGCTCTGGGTCTCCTGGTGGGTGGCCTCGGCCAGCTGCTGCTGCAGGACGTACTGCTGCTGCAGGATGCCGATCGTCTTCTTCAGCTCGTTGGCCTGGCGCAGCAGGTCTTCGGCGCGGTCCTTCTGGTAGGTCAGGTTCTCGACCTGGCCGACGCCTTGCATGCTGATCTGGAACGGGATCGAGCTGTGGTCGATGGGGGTGCCCAGCGGCCGGGTCATCGCCTGCACCTTCGCCACCCCGGGCAGGTGGAAGACGTTCTTGGCCACCTTGTCCAGGATCAGCATGTCGGCGGGGTTGCGCATGTCGTGGTCGGTCTCCATCATCAGCAGCTCCGGGTTCATCCGGGCCTGCGAGAAGTGCCGTTCCGCGGCCGCGTAGCCGACGTTGGCCGGCGCCCGGCCGGGTAGATAGCGGCGGGCGTCGTAGCTGGTCCGGTAGCCGGGCAGGGCGAGCAGGCCGACCAACGCGATCCCACAGGTGACCACCAGGATCGGGCCGGGCCAGCGGACGATCGCGGTGCCGATCCGTCGCCACTCGCGGGTCCGCATCATCCGCTTGGGCTCGAACAGGCCGAATCGGCTGCCGATGGTGAGCACCGCCGGTGCCAGGGTGAGCGCCCCCACGAGTGCCACCAGAACGCCCAGCGCGGCGGGGATGCCCAGGCTCTTGAAGTACGGCAGCCGGGTGAAGCTCAGACAGAACACCGCCCCGGCGACGGTCAGCCCGGAGCCCAGGATGACGTGCGCGGTCTCGTCGAACATGGTGTGGAACGCGGTCTCCCGGTCCTGGGAACCGCGCGATTCCTGGTATCGGCCGAGGAAGAAGATCACGTAGTCGGTGCCGGCGGCGATCACCAGCAGGGTCAACAGGTTGGTCGCGTACGTCGACAGGCCGATCACCCCGGTGTTGCCCAGGAACGCGACCACTCCGCGCGCGGCGGCCATCTCGACCAGCACGGTCAGCAACGCCAGGATCGTCGTGACGATCGAGCGGTAGACGAACAGCAGCATCACCGCGATCACCAGCACCGTTATCCCGGTGACCTTCAGCGTGCCCTGGCTGCCCACCGCGAACTGGTCGGCGATCAGCGGCGCCGGCCCGGTGACGTAGGCGGTGATCCCCGGCGGCGTGGGCGTGTCGGCGACGATGGCACGCACCGCCTTCACCGACTCGTTGGCCAGCGCCTCGCCCTGGTTTCCGGAGAGGTACACCTGGGCGTAGGCGGCCTTGGCGTCGGTGCTCTGGGCGCCGGCCGCGGTCAGCGTGTCACCCCAGAAGTCCTGGATGTGCTGCACGTGCACGGTGTCTCGGGCCAGCTTGCCGATCAGCTCGTTGTAATAGCGGTGGGCTGCGTCGCCGAGCGGCTGGTCGCCTTCCAGCACGATCATCGCCATGCTGTCGGAGTTGAACTCCTGAAAGACCGCGCCCATGTGCTTCATCGCCTGCATGGACGGCGCCTCGGTGGGGCTCATCGCGACGTTGTGGGCCTCCCCGACCTTCTCCAGGTTGGGCACGGCGCTGTTGCTGACCGCGGCCAGGGCCAGCCAGAACAGCACGATCGGCACCGCGAACCGGCGGATGCTGCGCGGCAGGAACGAGCGGCGTGGCGGGTGGGGCTCGCTCATCCGGACTTGTCCAGGCAGTAGATGTAGCCGTTCACCCGCTGCACCGACCGTTCGTCTTTCACCACGCCGTTGACGGTGATCCGGCAGCCGATGAAATCGCCGTCGCCTTGCGCCACCAGGTTTCCCATCACCGCGGGTTCGGTGGTGGTGATCGTGTACGACCAGGGCAGCGTCGCGTCCAGCACCTGCTGGGGTTGGGCGTCGACATCGAGGTAGTTGATGGTCGCCGCGCTGCCCGGGGTGCCGAAAACCTCCAGCACCATCTGCTTGGGATTGAACGGGATGATCTCGTTGGAGATGCCGCTGACCGCGCTGGTGCGGTGCGCGGCGGCGAACGTGCCGTTGAGCCGATACATCGCGAAACCCGCGACACCGAGGACAACGACGGTCACCAGCGCCATCCACCCCCGCCGTAGCAGCATGGTCACTGGGATTCGTTTCACCCGATTAACCCCTCGATAACCGGTGACGCGATCGCTCGGGCGGGGATCGACAGTACAGAACGGTACGGTACCGGGCCGCACCCGACAAGCGGTTGACCGAACGCTCGCGGCGCGGCGACCGCCGTCATTTGGCCAGGCACGGTGGGTTGGGCCCCGGGGTGGCCCGGGAGCGTTCCGCCGCGCCGTCGCGTTTGGAACGGCATCAGCCTGACGCATGAGCATCACATGCATGCGCTCGACCTTGACCATCGATGTTGACGTACTCCTGGCGGCCAAGGAGCGGGATCGCCGGGAGAGGCGGCCGGTGGGGGCGGTGCTGTCCGACCTGGCCCGGCGGGCCCGGACCAATCCGGATGTTCGACTCCGGGGCCCGAATCGTTCCACGGCTTCGAACCGCTCCCACACCGCGGAGCGGCGGTCTCGAACGCCTTCATCGACCGTCTTCGTGAAGAAGAGACGGCCTGATCGGTGCGGTCGCTTCTGGACGTGAACGTCCTACTCGCTCTGCTCGACCGTGACCATGTCGATCACCGCCGGGCGCGGGGATGGGTGATCGAGGAGATCGGGCACGGCTGCGCGCCGTGCGCAATCACCCAGAACGGCTTCGTGCGGATTATCGGCCAGGTGCGCTATCCGAGTCCGGTTTCACCTTCCCACGCAATCAGCTTGCCGGCGAAGGCAGTTCGTACACAGCACCACGAGTTTTGGCCGTGCACGGTCAGTGTTCTCGACGAAGGGGTGGTAGCTCCGACGCGGGTACACAGTTCCAAACAGGTAACCGGCGGGTACCTATTGGCGCTTGCGGTCGCCAACCAGGGCCGGTTTGTGACATTCGACCAGGACATCGCGGTGGCGACGGTTCCCGGTGCCGGTGATCAGCACCTGGTGGTCTTGTAAGCACCGCCCCGCGGCGATCAGCGCGGCATCCGCCGCCAGATGAACCGCGGCACCAGCCGCATCACGGCGAACATCGGCCGCAGCGCCCACGGCACCGCGACCGTTCGTCGCCCCCGGGCCAGTGCGCGGGCCGTCGCCCCGGCGACCTGCGCCGGGGTGCTGGCCGGCGGGGCCGGCTTCATGCCGGCCGTCATCCGACCGACGACGAAGCCCGGGCGCACGATCAGCAGCCGCACCCCGGTGCCGTGCAGCGCGTCGGCCAGCCCGCTGGCGAAGCCGTCCAGGCCGGCCTTGGCGGAGCCGTAGACGTAGTTGGCCCGCCGCACCCGCACCCCGGCGATCGAGGAGAACACCACCAGCGATCCGTGACCGGCCGCCCGCATCGCCGTCGCCAGCTCGGTGAGCAGGCTGACCTGCGCGACGTAATCGGTGTGCACGACGGCCACCGCGTGCGCGGCGTCGGTCTCGGCGCGAGCCTGGTCGCCGAGGACGCCGAAGGCCAGCACCGCGGTGTCGATCGGTCCGTGCTCGGCGACGATCTTGGCGACCAGCGCGCCGTGTGCGGACACGTCGTCGGCGTCGAACTCGACGGCGTGCACCCCCGTCGCACCGGACCGCCGCACTGCGCCGACCTGCTCGTCGAGCCGGTCGGCTGCCCGCGCGGCCAGCAGCACCGTCCGCCCCGGGGCCAGCAGCCGCGCCAGTTCGGTGCCGATCTCGCTTCGACCACCGAAAACAACCACCGATCCAGTCCCCGTGTCCTGCACGACTGAGATTATCTCCTGAGCTACCGTAAGCGGGATGGCGAAGACCACCGCCCGGCTGACCGGCGACGCGTTGGCGTTTCTCACCGAACGCCACCTGGCGATGCTGACCACGCTGCGCGCCGACAACTCCCCGCACGTGGTGGCGGTGGGCTTCACCTTCGACCCGAAGACCCACATCGCCCGGGTGATCACCACCGGCGGCTCGCAGAAGGCGGTCAACGCCGAACGCGGCGGGGTGGCCGTGCTCAGCCAGGTCGACGGCGCTCGCTGGCTGTCGTTGGAAGGCAGCGCCAGCGTGAGCAACGACCTCGGTGACATCCGGGATGCCGAACTGCGCTACGCCCAGCGCTACCGCACCCCTCGGGTCAACCCGCGGCGGGTGGTGATCGAGGTGCAGGTGGAGCGGGTGCTGGGGTCGTCGGATCTGCTGGACCGGGGTGAGGTGGAGTAGGGGCAATTCTCTGCACTTCGCGGATGGCACGGAGAAGACAAGTAAGCACTGCCGGAGAAATAACAGGCCGCATCTCATCTTAGGAGGGGACTCATGTCGACAATTCCGCCTGGAAATAGTTCCCCGGTCGACGGGCCCGGAAACGTCGCCCCTGGACCGCCGATGTCACCGTGGGCGTCGGTCGCCGTGCCGACTCCGCGCTCGACCAACCGACGGCTCGCGATAACCGCGATAGGCATCGCGTTAATCAGCCTAGGAGCCGCTCTCGGCGCATGGCTTCGGCCAGTACCCGGTATCGAGTCACCAGGAACTACAGATGCATTAGAGTTCACCGAAGGACAGGCCAATGACGCACGGACTGCGATCTGTCAAGCTTACAACATCGTGAAAAATGAAGTTGCCTCAAACACGAACCGACCTAGTCCCGTGGTCGGTGATCAAATCGGCGAATTTGCTGTTGGCACTAATGGACGTCTCGCGTTATACGTTGGGAGCGACTATCTCCTGACGAGACTGGACAGTGAACCTGCGACCCCACACGATTTAGCGGTAAAAATCCGAGCGTTAGCGAATGCCTACAAGGACATCACCATCAATGCACTCAATAACGAATCGAATATCGTATTAGATAGATTTCGGTCCGCTATTGATGAAAATCTCACAGCAATTGATGAATTGTGTAAATAATTGCGCCTTTATTCACTCCCAGTTTTACCGTCCGGAACGCTCGTGTCGGCGCGACAGGGCTATCTGCCCTTCGATAGTTAAAGGTATGGCTCTACTGACGTGAATGTGGATGACCTCCTGTGTGGTATGGGAGTTCGAGGGTGACGGGTCCGCAGGCCAGGAGAACGAGCGCGAGGGCGGCT
>NZ_JBYCLB010000317.1:0-9809 GCF_057473705.1 Mycobacterium sp. TH-M15
CGGGAGGTCGTTGTCCGCACGGACCTACTTTAATTCGCAGACCGTTGACGGGTGGCTGAATGCGGCTGCCTAGGCGGGCTAACTTGCTGGGTAGCATGGCAGCCAGGAAGTGAGGTAGGCCGATGAGTGACACGCCCGCGATGCGCACCGACGACGACACCTGGGACATCACCACCAGCGTCGGATCGACGGCGGTGATGGTGGCGGCGGCCCGCGCGGCGGAGACCGACAGCCCGGAGCCGCTGATCCGCGACCCGTACGCCAAGCTGCTGGTCGCCGCGGCCGCCACCGGGGTGTGGGAGGCGATGCTGGACCCGACGATGGCCGACCGGATCGCGGCGGTCGACCCGGAGACCGCCGCGGTCTTCCAGCACATGCGCGGCTACCAGGCGGTGCGCACCCACTTCTTCGACGCCTACTTCACGGCCGCCGTGTCCGACCAGGGCGGCGGCATCCGCCAGGTGGTGATCTTGGCCGCCGGGCTGGACTCCCGGGCCTACCGGTTGGACTGGCCGGCCGGGACGGTGGTGTACGAGATCGACCAGCCGAAGGTGCTGGCCTACAAGACCGAGACGCTGGCCGCCGACGCCGTCGAGCCGTCGGCCGAGCGCCGCACCGTCGGAATCGACCTGCGCCAGGACTGGCCCGCCGCGCTGCGCGCCGCCGGCTTCGACCCCGCGGCGCCGACCGCCTGGCTGGCCGAGGGCCTGCTGATGTACCTGCCGGCCGCGGGGCAAGACCGACTCTTCGAGCAGATCACCGAGCTCAGCGCGCCGGGCAGCCGGATCGCGGCCGAGACCGCCCCGTATCAGGCCGACGAACGACGCAAGCAGCTGTGGGAGCGGTTCCGCCGGGTCGCCGCCGAGCTCGGCATCGAGCAGACGGTCGACGTGCAGGACCTGATCTACCACGACGAGCACCGCGCGCCGCTGCGCGACTGGCTGGACGAGCACGGCTGGCAGGCCGGCGCGCAGCACTCCCGAGACGAGATGCGCCGGCTGGACCGCTGGGTCGACATCCCGGTCGGCGACGACCGCGCCGCGTTCTCCGAGTTCGTCACCGCGGTGCGCCAACCGGCTGCCACCCAACCGGCTGGTTGATTACGATTGGGGCTATCCGGTCAGGAAGGATCAGCCATGACCACCGAGATCGCCCCCACCAGTGTTTCCGCCCCGACGGCGGACATCCCGGAAACCATTGCCCGGCTGCGTAAGACGTTCGACAGCGGGCGCACCCGTGGTCTGCAGTGGCGACAGGCGCAGCTGCGCGCCATCGACGCCCTGATCACCGAGAACGAGGCGGAGGTGCTCGAGGCGCTCGACACCGACCTGGGCCGCAAACCGTTCGAGGGCTGGCTGGCCGACGTCGCCAGCGTCAGCGCCGAGGCGCGGTACGCGGCCAAGCACGTCAAGAAGTGGATGCGGCGCAGTCGCCGGCGCCTGGAACTGGCCCAGCTGCCCGGCCGCGGCTGGATCGAGTACGAGCCGTACGGCACCGTGCTGATCATCGGCGCCTGGAACTTCCCGTTCGCGCTGACCCTCGGACCGGCGGTCGCCGCGATCGCGGCCGGTAACGCGGTGGTGCTCAAGCCGTCCGAGGTGGCGGCGGCGTCGTCGCGGCTGATGGCCGAGCTGGTGCCGAAGTACCTCGACACCGACGCGGTCGCGGTGGTCGAAGGCGACGGTGCGGTGAGCCAGGCGCTGATCGCCGAGGGTCTGGACCGGGTGATGTTCACCGGCGGCACCGAGATCGGCCGCAAGGTCTACCAGGCGGCCGCACCGCACCTGACGCCGGTCACCCTGGAGTTGGGCGGCAAGAGCCCGTGCATCGTGGCCGCCGACGCCGACCTCGACGTCGCCGCCAAACGGATCGCGTTCACCAAGCTGATCAACTCCGGCCAGACCTGCATCGCCCCGGACTACGTGCTGGCCGACGCCGGCATCCGCGACGAAC
Organism: Mycobacterium sp. TH-M15; assembly: GCF_057473705.1. Taxonomy (NCBI): domain Bacteria; kingdom Bacillati; phylum Actinomycetota; class Actinomycetes; order Mycobacteriales; family Mycobacteriaceae; genus Mycobacterium; species Mycobacterium sp. TH-M15. Next base: position 1,954 of record NZ_JBYCLB010000317.1, read on the forward strand.
TGGTCGCCAAGATCAACGACGCGGTCACCACGTTCGAGCCGCAAGGACAGCCGATCGTGGACCAGCGGCACTTCGACCGGCTGACCCGGGCGCTGGCCGCCACCAAGGGCACCGTCGCGCTGGGTGGCGGATCGGACCCGGCGACAACCCGGATCGAGCCGACCGTGGTGGTAGACCCGGACCCGGACGAACCGCTGATGACCGACGAGATCTTCGGCCCGATCCTGCCGGTGGTCACCGTCGGCTCGGTCGACGAGGCGGTCCGGTTCGTCAACTCCCGGCCGAAGCCGCTGGCCGCGTATCTGTTCACCAAGGCCAAGGACGTCCGCGACCGGGTGATCCAGGCCGTCCCGGCCGGCGGCATGGTGATCAACCACCTGGTCTTCCAGTTCGCCACCGCCCGGCTGCCGTTCGGCGGTGTCGGCGCCTCCGGGATGGGCGCCTACCACGGCCGGTGGGGCTTCGAGGAGTTCAGCCACCGCAAGGCGGTGCTGGCCAAGCCGACCCGGCCCGACCTCGCCGCCTTCGTATACCCGCCGTATACCGAGAAGGCGTGGAAGCTGGCCCGCCGGCTGTTCTAGTGTTCCGGTGAGCCGGAACAACCCCACCGATCGACCCCCGACCGAGAGGAAGCTCATGCCCGGAGTGCAGGACCGTGTCATCGCCGTCACCGGAGCCGGAGGCGGGCTGGGCCGCGAGTACGCGCTGACCCTGGCCCGGGAAGGCGCCAGCGTGGTGGTCAACGACCTGGGCGGCGCCCGGGACGGCACCGGGGCCGGACACAACATGGCCGACCAGGTGGTCGCCGAGATCAAGGCGGCCGGCGGGCGCGCCGTGGCCAACTACGACAGCGTGGCCGATGCCGACGGGGCAGCCAATATCATCAAGACCGCGATCGACGAGTTCGGCGCGATCCACGGGGTGGTGAGCAACGCCGGCATCCTGCGCGACGGCACCTTCCACAAGATGACGTCGGAGAACTGGGACGCGGTGCTCAAGGTGCACCTCTACGGCGGCTACAACGTGCTGCGCGCGGCCTGGCCGCACTTCCGCGAACAGGGCTACGGCCGGGTGGTGGTGGCCACCTCCACCAGCGGGCTGTTCGGCAACTTCGGCCAGACCAACTACGGCGCCGCCAAGATGGGCCTGGTCGGGATGATCAACACGCTGGCGCTGGAGGGCGCCAAGTACAACATCAAGGCCAACGCGCTGGCGCCGATCGCGGCCACCCGGATGACCGAGGACATCCTGCCGCCGGAGGTGCTGGCCAAGCTGACACCGGAGTTCGTGGCGCCGGTGGTGGCCTACCTGTGCACCGAGGAGAACCCGAACACCGGGTCGATCTTCGTCGTCGGCGGCGGCAAGGTGCAGCGGGTGGCGCTGTTCGAGAACGCCGGCGCCACCTTCGAGAACCCGCCGTCGGTGGACGACGTGGCCGGGAAGTGGTCGACGATCGCCGACCTGTCTGCGGCGAAAGCGGCCAGCTTCGCGCTGTCCTGAGGCTAGCGCTAGCTAGCTAGCCACCGCGCCCGCGGCCGCCCGGGCAGGTGTTATATGCCCAGCATTCCCGTGAGTTCGCCGAGGATGCCGCCGGTGGTGTCGGTGGCCGCGGTCGCGCCGGCGCCGCTGGCGTCTCCACCCAGGCCGACCAGCTCGGCGAGGTTGACCAGCGTGCCGCCGACGCCGACCACCGACGGCACCGCCGCGCCGAAGATCAGCGCGAACGGGATCAGCGCGGTTCCGGCGGCCAAGGCGTCGCCGATCCCACCGAGCAGGTTGCCGTCCGTCAAGCCCGTGCTGATCTCGTCGACGAGCAGGGTCGGCACCGCCGTGACCAGCGAGTTGAAGGTGTCGTCGATCGGCAGCAGCGTCGCGTAGTCACCCGAGATGGTGCCGCTGATGCTGTTGAGCACGTCGGCGAACGACGAGTGGAAGATGGACACGTCCGAGGTCGGGAAGCCCGTGTTGTCGTACAGCCCGTTGACGCCGAGTTCCAGCAGGTTCTGCAGGTTGAGGTCCTTGACGTCGGTGGCGCTGGTGAGACCCAGCGCGTGGGTCAATTCGATCAGCCCGTTCAGGAACCGGTCGTCTCGCAGCCCCGTCACGTAGTCCGACAGGCTCCAGTTCTTCGGGTTGAGGATGTCGTTGAAGAAGTCGTGCGCTCCGGTCTCCAGGCCCTTCCCCAGCGCCGGAAGCACGTCGCTCCAGTTGAACCCGGGGTCGGCCGACGCACTGGGCAGCAGCCCGAACGGGGTGGCCACGTTCGCCGGACCCGGGCTCCAGCCGTTGTCGATGCTGCCGTAGCCGAGGTTGACCAGGATGCTCATGTCCGGCTGCAGCAGGTCGTAGAGCGGCTGGCCGATGAACGGCAGGAACTGCAGCACCTGCAGCAGCGGCAACCCCGGTTCGGAGAGTCCGGTGAGCGGGTTGGTGGTGACGTCCGGCATCATCCAGTAGTTGGTCAGGGTATCGGCGCCGAGGTCGTTCGAGCCGGGCAGCGGGATCGCCCCGGCGGGATTGTCCGCGGAGACCGCCGCGATCTGCTCAGGACTCATGCCCAGGTAGGCGATGTGCTGGAACAGGATGCCCAGGTAGGCATTGAAGTCGGAGAGGATGTCGATCGGGTACCTGGGGAAGTCGGCGAAGCCGTCGTACTCGTTGGTGAAGATCTCGGTCGGGAAGAGGTCGGCCGGCGTGGTCCCGCTGAAGGTGATGCCCAGGCTGGGGACGGTGAAATCGTGCGAGCCGCCGCCGCCGAGGTCGGCGAAGCGTTCCAGCATGCCGCCGTCCGGGTTGTTCGGGTCGCCGACCAGCACGAAGTGCACGTCGTCGCTGGGTATGCCCGCCTCGTGCAGTTTCGTCATCTCCAGCGCGGAGACGGTGGAGCTCTGCGACCAGCCGAACACCGTCACCGGGTGCTCCGGGCTGATCGTCTTGTCCGCGATGCCCTGCTGGATCGCGTTCTCCAGGATCTTCTCGCCCTGATCGGTCGAGGTGTCGAACGGCAGGCTCTTCGGGCCGGTGACCGGGTACAGCCCCTCCGGGGTGGCCAGCGGCTCCAGCTTGCCGCCGAAGCCGAGCGGGGCCAGGTACAGCTGGTCGACCAGGTCCAGGTAGCCATCGGTCGGGATCGGAATGGTGCTCGGCCCCATGATCAGCGCGAGGTTGCTGCTGTCGAGATCACCGGGGACAACGGCTGCGGTCACGACCTCGCCCTCGGCGGTGAGCTTCACCGTCCGCACCTGCGGATCCGCCAACTGGGGTGCCATCCGCGTCACCGGGGTGACGGCGACCAGGCTGGCGCCGACGACGGCGACACCGGTGGTGACGAACGGACGAAGCGCAGCGTGCATGCGGGTCTCCCACGGGTAATAGTGACGCGGTACAGCAGAAACGTACATGGTTTGCTTAGCGGCGCGTGCGGTTTTCCACACAACAACTGGGACCAGCGGTTCCGGATACTCGACCTGGGTGCCGAATCCCCGGTGATGACCCGTTCGGCCACGCTCAGCCGAGCAGCACGCCCCGCAGCCGCGCCACGTCCTCGGCGCTGACCTCGGCCGCCCGCAGGTACCCGTCCAGCGAGCCGTAGTGCTCGTCGATCGAGCCGCGGGCGGTGAGCAGGTACTCCTCCCGGACGCCGAGCACCTGCTCGGAGAGCCGGGCCTCGGCGAACGTCTCCACCTCGGGGGTGAGCTCGATCTCCGGTCGCTGCCGGATCATCTCCATGATCCGGTCCCGCAGCGCCGGCACCGCGGCGTTGCTGGCCAGGTAGTCGGCGAGGATCGCGTCCCGGTCGATACCGGCCGCCTCCAGCACCACCGCGATGACGAACCCGGTGCGGTCCTTGCCGGCGAAGCAGTGGGCCAACACGCTGCGGCCGGAGCCCAGCAGGCCCACCACCCGGTGCACGGCGCGCAGCGAGCCGGGCAGGGTGGGGAAGCGCCGATACTCCTCGGTCATGTAGCGCGACGCCAACACCGCGGCCGACCCCCCCGCGGCGTGCTCGACCAGGATCTTGCGGAACGCCTGCTCGTGCGGTGCGGACTGGTCGCCGTCGGCCCGATCGGCGGCCAGCTCCGGGAACGGCAGCAGATGCACGTCGACGTCGTCCGGGACCCGGTCGGGTCCGCGCCGGGCCACCTCACGCCGGGACCGCAGGTCGGCGACGTCGGTCACCCGCAGCCGGTGCAGTCGGTCGCGGCCGGTGCCGTCCAGGCGGCTCAGCTCACTGGCGCGCAGCAGCCGCCCACCGGGCAGCGGCACGCTGTCGGCGACGTCCCGGAAGTTCCACGCCCCGGAGAGCTCGCCGGCGAGTTCGGCGGCCATCTCAGTGGGCCGCCGCGGCCAGCGGGGCCGCCGTGCGCAGGTGCACCGCGTCGGGGCCGTCGAAGATCCGCTCGGTCATGAATGCCGCCATTCCGCCACGATAAGACACCGCCGGTGGGTGCTCGCCCCGATCTGCCAGCGGGCCGCCCAGGCGGGCAGGCTAGGGTAGCCGGGCATCGCCGCTATCAAAGCCGAACTGAGGGAGCAGGGCGTCCGAGCATGATAGATAACCAGACCACGGTCGGGGTGGTCGCCGAATCCGAGCCCGACGAGCGTCGCGTGGCCCTGGTGCCCAAGGCGGTGGCCGGGCTGATCAAGACCGGGGTGGCCGTCGTGGTCGAGGCCGGCGCCGGCGAGCGCGCGCTGCTGCCCGACACGCTCTACACCGAGGCCGGGGCCCGTGTCGGCGACGCCTGGGCCGCCGACGTCGTGGTCAAGGTCGCCCCGCCGACCGCCGCCGAGGTGGCCCGGCTGAACCGCGGGCAGACCCTGATCGGCTTCCTGGCCCCGCGCAGCGCGGACAGCCCGATCCCGTCGCTGACCGCCGCCGGGGTGCAGGCGTTCGCGCTGGAGGCGATCCCGCGGATCTCCCGCGCCCAGGCGATGGACGCGCTGTCGTCGCAGGCCAACGTCTCCGGCTACAAGGCGGTGCTGCTCGCCGCATCGGAGCTGACCCGGTTCTTCCCGATGCTGACCACCGCCGCGGGAACGGTGAAGCCGGCCAGCGTGCTGGTGCTCGGCGTCGGGGTGGCCGGCCTGCAGGCGCTGGCCACCGCCAAGCGGCTCGGCGCCCGCACCACCGGCTACGACGTGCGACCCGAGGTGGCCGACCAGGTCCGCTCGGTCGGCGCGCACTGGCTGGACCTGGGCATAGATGCCGCCGGCGAGGGCGGCTACGCCCGCGAGCTCACCGAAGCCGAACGCGCGCAGCAGCAGCAGGCGCTGGAAGATGCGATCACCGGGTTCGACGTGGTGATCACCACCGCGCTGGTTCCCGGCCGGCCGGCCCCGAAGCTGGTCACCGCCGCGGCCGTCCAGGGGATGAAGCCGGGCAGCGTGGTGGTGGACCTGGCCGGTGAGACCGGCGGCAACTGCGCGCTGACCGAGCCGGGCGCCACCGTGGTCAAGCACGGGGTCACCATCGTCGCGCCGCTGAACCTGCCGGCCTCCATGCCCGAGCACGCCAGCGAGCTCTACAGCAAGAACATCACCGCGCTGCTCGAGCTGCTGATCACCGACGGTGCGCTGACGCCGGACTTCGACGACGAGGTGGTCGCCGGGTCCTGCGTCACCCGCACCCCGACCGAGGACAACTAGATGTACAACGACCTTCTGGCCAACCTGGCGATCCTGGTGCTCTCCGGTTTCGTCGGCTTCGCGGTCATCTCCAAGGTGCCCAACACCTTGCACACCCCGCTGATGTCGGGCACCAACGCGATCCACGGCATCGTGGTCCTCGGTGCGCTGCTGCTGCTCGGCCGCATCGAGCACCCGTCGATCGGCCTGCAGATCATCCTGTTCGTGGCGCTGGTCTTCGGCACGCTGAACGTGATCGGCGGGTTCATCGTCACCGACCGGATGCTGGGCATGTTCAAGACCCGCAAGCCGGAGCCGGCCAAGGCCGTCACGGCTGCCGAGACGAACGGACAACCCCGATGAACTACCTCGTCTTGACCCTCTACATCGTCGCGTTCTCGATGTTCATCTACGGGATGATGGGGCTGACCGGCCCGAAGACCGCGGTGCGCGGCAACCTGATCGCCGCGGCCGGCATGGCCATCGCGGTCGGGGCCACCATGATCTTGGTCCGGCACAGCACCCAGTGGCCGTTGATCATCGCCGGCCTGGTGCTCGGGGTGGTGCTCGGCATCCCGCCGGCCCGGTGGACCAAGATGACCGCGATGCCGCAGCTGGTGGCGGCGTTCAACGGCGTCGGCGGCGGCACGGTCGCGCTGATCGCGCTCTCGGAGTTCATCGAGACCACCGGCTTCTCCGACTTCCAGCACGGCGAGCAGCCGACCGCGCACATCGTGGTGGCGTCGCTGCTGGCCGCGATCATCGGGTCGGTGTCGTTCTGGGGCTCGATCATCGCGTTCGGCAAGCTGCAGGAGATCATCTCCGGCCGGCCGATCGGGCTGGGCCGAGCCCAGCAGTACCTCAACCTGCTGCTGCTGGTCGCGGCGGTCGTCTGCGCGGTGGTGATCGGGCTGGACGCGCATCCGGGCGGCGGGGCGCCGCTGTGGTGGATGGTCACGCTGCTGGTCGCCTCGGCCGTGCTCGGCCTGATGGTGGTGCTGCCGATCGGCGGCGCCGACATGCCGGTGGTGATCTCGCTGCTGAACGCACTGACCGGCCTGTCGGCCGCCTCGGCGGGTCTGGCGCTGAACAACACCGCGATGATCGTGGCCGGCATGATCGTCGGCGCGTCCGGCACCATCTTGACCAACCTGATGGCCAAGGCGATGAACCGGTCCATCCCGGCGATCGTCGCCGGCGGGTTCGGTGGCGGCGGGGCCGCGCCGGCCGGCGGTGACGGGGCGCAGCACGCGGCGAAGGCGACCTCGGCGGCCGACGCGGCCATCCAGATGGCCTACGCCAACCAGGTGGTGGTGGTCCCCGGCTACGGGATGGCGGTCGCCCAGGCGCAGCACGCGGTCAAGGACATGGCCAGCCTGCTGGAGTCGCGCGGGGTGCCGGTGAAATACGCCATCCACCCGGTGGCCGGCCGGATGCCCGGCCACATGAACGTGCTGCTGGCCGAGGCCGACGTCGAGTACGACGCCATGAAAGAGATGGACGACATCAACGACGAGTTCTCCCGGACCGACGTGGCGATCGTGATCGGCGCCAACGACGTCACCAACCCGGCGGCCCGCAACGACCAGGGTTCGCCGATCTACGGGATGCCGATCCTGAACGTGGACCAGGCCAAGTCGGTGATCGTGCTGAAGCGGTCGATGAACTCCGGTTTCGCCGGCATCGACAACCCGCTGTTCTACGCCGACGGCACCACCATGCTGTTCGGCGACGCCAAGAAGTCGGTCTCCGAGGTGACCGAGGAGCTCAAGGCGCTGTAGAGCCGAAGCGGCCGCTGCGCACGCTGCCTGACCGGTTGAACTCGACCAGCTCCACATCGAGGTCGGCGCACACGGCGCGCATGGTGTGCTCGGTGAAGGTGAGCATGGCATCGGTGAACACCCGGCGGCGGTATTTGGTCACGAATACCAGGTGGGCGTAAGCGCCCGAAGGGCGCACCGACGCATGTGCGGTCCTGGGCGCAGCGCCCTACCCCAGCGCAGTGTCGGGTGGTGCATCAGCACACAAGCGGCGAGGCCGCAGGCATCCGCCCTCGCGGAGGTCAGTGGCGCGCATCAAAGCCCGGCGCGCAGCGCGGGCCCACATGCGACAGAGCCGCTCGGCGCGAACCTCCACTGCCGACCAGCCCACGGCGATAGCCGCATGAGCGCCTATCGAGACAGCCGGCCGGTACGAGGAATCCCCGCAGTTCACTGCGGGGAGGACGTCAA
>NZ_JBYCLB010000318.1:0-3236 GCF_057473705.1 Mycobacterium sp. TH-M15
CAAAGCTCGCGCCTTTCTGCGATCCGGATGTGTGAGAACACCCAGTTCACAAGGGCGCGAGCCCTCAATCAGTCACCGACACGATCCGAATCGGTCAGACCAGACCCCCACCAAGTCGGAAGAGATACAAGCCCTATTACGGCGCCATGCTGCCGTGCACCCTGCGGTTCCTCACCGTCGACGGTCCGGTATCGGCGCGGAAGGCATCCGCTTCTTCCCGCAGTGGATCGGGATTCCCGACGGCGCCGGCGGTTTCCTGTACAGCCCCGACCGCAGTCCGGAGGGCTTCGACCTCTACGGGATGGTCTGCTCCCGGCCGGTCGACCTCCGCGGGGGCTGGTGGATGTGCGGAATGTGGGACAGCGGGCTGTAGCCCTCGCGGGGTGTCCGGGCACAACTCCGGGATTCAGCGGCGCTCACCACCGTCTGCGCTGGCTAGACTGGGGTGAACGCTGTCAAGCCTCGAAGGGTGACGCACATGATCCGGTCAGTGCCGACCAAACTGGTGACCACGATCGTCGGCGTGGTGCTGGCGGCTATCGCCGGCGCCGGCGTCGTCGCGGCGGATCCCGATCTGAGCCCGGTCATCAACACCACCTGCAGCTACGAACAGGTGGTAGCCGCGCTGACCGCCGAGTCGCCGGACCTGGCGGCGCAGCTCAACGACTCCCCGATAGCGGATTCGTTCCTGCAGAGCTTCCTCGGCTCTTCGCCGGATCAGCGGCGGCAGATGATCCAGGAGCTGCAGAGCCATCCCGAGACGCAGCAGTACGTCGACGTGGTGCTCCGGGTGTCAAACACCTGCGGCAGCTACTGACGGCGAGGAGATAACCACCAGCGTGTTCCGCGGCCTGGTGGCAGCGTTGGCGCTGGCCGCCCCGGCGGCCGGCGCGTGCGCGTCGTGCTCGCACGCCGAGTCGTCGTCACGGCTGTCTGCGGACGACGCCCGCCGTGGTGTGGTAGGCCACAGTGAGGTTCTCAGTGGGGAGGCAGCTTCATGCGACACCGGGCATCCGCGGTTCGCTGTGAGAGACGGCGGTATTCGCGCTCGCCTCGTCAGCGGCTGCCCACGCCGACGACCAAAGCTACCTGGATTATTTGATGGCACACGGAGTTCAGTACCACGTCGACGTGGAGACGCCACCGAAAGCCATCGGGCACGCGATCTGTGACAGCCTGCACCACGACCGCGATCCCCTCTCCCTCGTCGATCGCAAGGTCTCAGACTCGGTCACCCCGGTGATGGTCGACGCCGCCCAACACGAACTCTGCCCGGACACGCTGGGCATCCCCCACAAACCGCTGCCGGAACGAGAGCGCGAGCAGCCGATCGGCGGTGTGTAGCCGCCAACGCAGGAACCGGTCCTGCTGAACAAGGACATGAGCGCGGGCCGACGGCAGTGACTCGGGTAGGTCGCGGGTGCGACGTCGGTGCCCGCCACCGCCCTGTCGTCGGTGCCGACGTCGGCTCTGGCACCACCAGGCGGCCGGCCGCCTGGCACCGCGCCACTCCCGGCCCCCGCGGTTCAGGATCCACCACCCAATCGGCAGAACGAACTGTCGCTCCGCGACGCCGGCAGGGTGCGCCTGCAGGCGTTGCGGCACCGAGGGCGATTGCCGACACCACTGTGGCGCGACGATAGCGGCTGTTGACCATGATCGACCCCCCGTTCAGCCGCCGCCGAGCAGGTCCAGCATGGCGTGGCTGGCGACCCGGGTGCCGAACGGGATCGCGGCCAGATCCACCAGGTAGTCCGGCGCGTGCGGCGAGTAGGGGAGCAGCTTGCCGGCGGCGGCGCTGGCGGCGAACACCTGCGGATCGGCCACCCCGACCAGCAGATACGCCAGCGGCAGGTCGTGGTGCGGCCCCTTGAGCAGGTGACAATCCTCCGAGCCGGTCACCGGCGGCAGCTCGGTGACCACGTTGGCCGCGCCGAACGCGGGCCCCAGCACGGCAGCCACCCGGCCGGTCAGCGACCCGTCGTTGACCAGCGGGGTGGACCCGCCGACGACCGTGATCACCGGCAGCAGCTCGTCGGGCATGCCGTAACTGCGGGCGATCCCCTCGCTGATCTCCCGGATCCGGGCGATCATCAGGTCGCGGACGTACGGCTGGAACCAGCGCAGGTTGACCCGCAGCCGCGCCTGGTCGGGGATGACGTTGAAGGCGGTCCCGGCCTGCATCGAACCGACCGTGAGCACCGCCGTCTCGTGCGGCGAGACGGCGCGGCTGACGACGCTCTGGAACTGCACGACGGCCAGGGCGGCCATCAGCACCGGGTCCTTGGCCAGCTGCGGCATCGACCCGTGCCCGCCGACCCCGCGGAACACGATCTCGATCTGGTCGGTGCCGGCGAACCGTTCGCCGCCGACCGCGGCCAGCATGCCGACCGGGATCGGCGCGGTGTGCATCGCCAGGAAGGCGTCCGGCTTCGGCGCGATGTCGTAGAGTCCGTCGTCGACCATGGCCTGCGCCCCGGCGATCAGCTCTTCGGCGGGCTGACCGACCAGCAGCGCGGTGCCCGACCAGGCGTCGGTGGTCTGGGCCAGCACGTTCGCCATGCCCAGCAGCCACACCACGTGCGCGTCGTGGCCGCAGGCATGCGCCACCGCCGTCTCGGAGCCGTCGTCGCGCCGGACGCGGACCGTGCTGGCGTAGTCGACGCCGGTGGCCTCCTGCACCGGCAGGGCATCCATGTCGGCGCGGTACAGCACGGTCGGGCCGGACCCGTTGCGCAGCATCGCCACCACGCCGGTGCCGCCGACCCCGGTGGAGACGGTGAAACCGGAGTCGGTCAATCCCTGCGCGAGGATGCCCGCGGTGCGGGTCTCGGCGAAGCCGAGCTCGGCGTGCCGGTGCAGATCCTTGAAGACCTCCACCAGGCGGGCTGATTCGGCGTCGACGAGTGAATCGATCCGCTCGGTCAATCCGGCCACCGGATACCTCCTCTGTTGCGTGTGGCGGCTTAGCCAGGCTTAGCCAGGATCGGTGCCCGGTTCCGGCCGCGTCGTCGTGATCGGCTTCTACCGGTTGATGATGGCAGGAATGGCGATCGTGCCGGTGATTTGGGTGAACGACAGCCGCCGCGCCACGCGCCGGACGACGCGACGGGCTGCCCCCGGCGCCTAACCGGTGAGCGTCTGTGCGTGCTCGAAGAACCAGACCGCGGCCCGGTGCAGCTGCTCGCCGACGTCCCTGGGCGCCTTGCCGGCGCAGGCGCGGGCCATCGTGCCCT
>NZ_JBYCLB010000319.1:0-3005 GCF_057473705.1 Mycobacterium sp. TH-M15
CGCAGGCGGCGGCAGCCCGGCGCGCACCTACGCGGTGGACCGCGACGCCGCGATCCGCACCGTCGACGCCGCCGGCCGGGCCGGGGTGCACCGGTTCGTCATGGTGTCCTACTTCGGCGCCGGGCCGGACCACGGCGTGCCGGCCGACGACCCGTTCTTCCCGTACGCCGAGGCCAAGGCCGCCGCCGACGCCTACCTGCGCGCCAGCGATCTGGATTGGACGGTGCTGGGACCCAGCCGGCTCACCCTGGAGCCGGGAACCGGCCGGATCGCCCTGCGGGGAGCCGCGGGGCAGGTCGGCAAGGCCGCGGTCTCCCGCGACAACGTCGCGCTGGTGATCGCCGCCTGCCTCGCCGACGGCTCGACGGTGCACCGCACGCTGGAGTTCAACGACGGCGCGGTGCCGATCGCCGATGCGTTGACCGGCTAACTAACCGGGCGACGACACGGCCCGTCCGGCCACCCGGTAACCTCGACGTCGACGCTGGTCGAGCAGAACGCATGCCCGACGCCGTGGCGGCACCCGCCCGGCGCGTCGGGGGAAGTTCGAGGACCTGCCAGCTGTGACCACCACCTGCGAGTGAAGGACGACTTGTGACCACTGCACCATTTACCGCCACCGTTACCGGCTCCCCGCGTATTGGACCGCGCCGGGAACTCAAGCGCGCGACCGAGGGCTACTGGGCCGGCCGGACCAGCCGCGACGAGCTCGAGTCGGTCGCCGCGAAGCTGCGCCACGACACCTGGAAGGAGCTGGCCGCCGCCGGGCTGGACTCGGTGCCGGTGAACACCTTCTCCTACTACGACCAGATGCTGGACACCGCGGTGTTGCTGGGCGCGCTCCCGGCCCGGGTGGCCGGCATCGCCGACGAACTGGACCGCTACTTCGCCGCCGCCCGGGGCAACAAGGACATCGCCCCGCTGGAGATGACGAAGTGGTTCGACACCAACTACCACTACATCGTCCCGGAGATCGGCCCGGACACCAAGTTCGCGCTGAACCCGGCCAAGGTGCTAAGCGAGCTCGCCGAGGCGCGGGCGCAGGGCATCCCGGCCCGCCCGGTCATCATCGGACCGGTCACCTTCCTGCTGCTCAGCAAGGCCGTCGACGGGGCGCCCGAGCCGATCTTCCGGCTCGACGAGCTGGTGGACGTCTACGCCGAACTGCTGCCGCAGCTGGCCGCCGCCGGCGCCGACTGGGTGCAGATCGACGAGCCGGTGCTGGTCACCGACATCTCCGACACCGCGCCCGCGCTGGCCGAGCAGGTCTACTCCCGGCTGGGCGCGGTGCCCGGCCGGCCCGCGATCCACGTCGCCACCTACTTCGGCGACCCGGGCGCGGCGCTGACGGCGCTGGCCCGCACCCCGGTCGAGGCGATCGGCGTCGACCTGGTCTACGGCTCGGCCGCCACCGTGACGGCGGTGCCGGAGCTGGCCTCCAAGACGCTGGTGGCCGGTGTCGTCGACGGCCGCAACATCTGGCGCACCGACCTGGAGTCGGCGCTGGGCACCCTGGAGGCGGTGAACGGCGCCGCAGCCGCCGTGGCTGTGTCCACCTCGTGCTCGACGCTGCACGTGCCCTACTCGCTGAGCTACGAGACCGACCCGGCGCTCGACGACAACCTCCGCAGCTGGCTGGCGTTCGGCGCCGAGAAGGTGACCGAGGTGGCCGCCCTGGCCCAGGCGCTGCACCAGGGCCGCGATGCGGTGGCCGACCAGATCGCGGCGTCGAACGCCGCGGTGGCCTCCCGCAAGGCCGACCCGCGGCTGAACAACGCCGACGTCCGCGGCCGGATCGCCACCATCACCGCGGCCGGCACTCACCGCGGCACGGCCGAGGCCCGGCGCACCGCCCAGGACGAGCGACTGCACCTGCCGCCGCTGCCCACCACCACCATCGGTTCGTTCCCGCAGACCGTCGACATCCGCAAGGCCCGCGCCGCACTGGTGGCCGGCGAGATCGACCAGGCCGAGTACACCCGGCGGATGAAGGCGGAGATCGCCGACGTGATCAAGCTGCAGGAGCAGCTCGGCTTGGACGTGCTGGTACACGGTGAGCCGGAGCGCAACGACATGGTGCAGTACGTCGCCGAGCAGTTGGACGGCTTCTGCGCCACCGCCAACGGCTGGGTGCAGTCCTACGGCAGCCGCTGCGTGCGCCCGCCGGTGCTCTTCGGCGACGTCGCCCGACCGCGCCCGATGACCGTCGACTGGGCCACCTACGCCCAGTCACTGACCGACAAGCCGGTCAAGGGCATGCTGACCGGCCCGGTGACCATCCTGGCCTGGTCGTTCGTCCGCGACGACCAGCCGCTTGCCGACACCGCCAACCAGGTGGCGCTGGCCATCCGCGACGAGACGGTGGACCTGGAGAAGGCCGGCATCGCGGTGATCCAGGTCGACGAGCCGGCGCTGCGGGAGACGCTGCCGCTGCGCAACGCCGACAAGCCGGCCTACCTGAGCTGGGCCGTCGGCGCGTTCCGGCTCTCCACCTCGGGTGTCTCCGACGCGACCCAGATCCACACCCACCTGTGCTACTCGGAGTTCGGCGAGGTGATCGGTGCGATCGCCGACCTGGACGCCGACGTCACCTCGATCGAGGCGGCCCGCTCGCACATGGAGGTGCTCGACGACCTCAACGCGATCGGCTTCTCCAACGGGGTCGGCCCGGGCGTCTACGACATCCACTCGCCGCGGGTGCCGTCCACCGACGAGATGGCCGAGTCGCTGCGCGAGGCGCTGGACGCGGTTCCGGCGCAACGGCTCTGGGTCAACCCGGACTGCGGGCTGAAGACCCGCAAGCCCGACGAGGTGAGCGCGTCGCTGGCCAACCTGGTCGCCGCCGCCAAACAGGCCCGGACCGGGGTCACCGCCTAGCGCCGCTGACGACGAGCCGCGGCGTCATACCCGGCGGGCCAGGTATTCCTGCGCCGTCGTCCAGGTGCGCCCGTCGCGGCTGCGTTCGTCGCGCCCCCGGAACGAATCCGGTTCGATGTCGCGGACGG
>NZ_JBYCLB010000320.1:0-5381 GCF_057473705.1 Mycobacterium sp. TH-M15
CGGGCCGAAGGCGACCTGGGTGCGGCTTCCGGTCAGCCGGTGGCCGGCGTCGTCGGCGACGGCCCGGACCGGTCCCTCACCCATCTCCCCGTCCAGCGCGACGGTGAGGATCTTCTCGCCGGCCACCGCCGGCGAACCCCACTGGTGCCGCAGGCCGTCGGAGCCGAATCGGGCCAGCGCACCGGCGCCCAGCACCACCGACTCCAGGTAGGGCACCGCGGCCAGCTGACGGCCGAGCGCGGTCAGGATCGCGGTCTGCTCCAGGACGTCGAAACCGCCGCCGCCCAGCGACTCCGGCGCGGCCGTGGAGAGGATGTCGGCCTCGCCGAGCGCCTGCCACAGGTCGCGGTCGAGGCGCCGGCCCGGCTCCAGCTCGTCGAGCCGGCGGTGGTGTTCCGGGGTGCAGATGCGGTCCGCGATGGTGCCGGTGAGATCACCGAGCTCGCGCGCCGCTTCGGTCGTCGAAAAGTCCATCGAAGTTTCCTTAGCCGGGGTCAGCGGTTTCGGGGCAGGCCCAGGGCGGTCATGCCGATGATGTCGCGCTGCACCTCGTTGGTGCCGCCGCCGAAGGTCAGGATCAGCGCCGCCCGGTGCATCCGTTCCACCCGGCCGCGCAGCAGCGCACCCGGCGAGTCCTGCCGGACGGTCGCTGCGGTGCCCAGCACCTCCATCAGCAGCCGGTAGGCCTCGGTGGCCAGCTCGGTGCCGAACACCTTGGCCGCCGAGGCATCGGCGGGGGACGGGGTGGTGTGCGCCGTCGAGGCAAGCTCCCAGTTGTACAGCTTGAGCACCTCGGCCTTGGCGTGCACCCGGGCCAGGTTGAGCTGCACCCATTCCGAGTCGATGATGCGCGCGCCGCCCACCCCTTTGGTGTTCTGCGCCCACTCCCGCACCTGGTCGAGCGCGAGGAAGATCGGCTGCGCCGAGACCAGCGCCACCCGTTCGTGGTTGAGCTGGTTGGTCACCAGCTTCCAGCCGGCGTTCTCCTCGCCGACCAGGTTGGTCACCGGCACCCGGACGTCTTGATAATAGGTGGCGCTGGTGTCCGGGCCGGCCATGGTGTGCACCGGCGTCCAGGAGAAGCCGTCGGCGCATGTCGGGACAATTAGCATAGAAATTCCGCGATGCCGCGGTGCTTCTTGGTTCGTGCGCACGGCCAGCCAGATGTAGTCGGCGTAGGCGATCAGTGACGTCCACATCTTCTGGCCGTTGATCACGTACTCGTCGGCGTCCCGCACCGCGGTGGTGCGCAGCGCGGCCAGGTCGGTGCCGGCGCCCGGCTCGGAGTAGCCGATCGCGAAATGCAGTTCGCCGGCCGCGATCTTGGGCAGGAAGAACGTCTTCTGCTCGTCGGTGCCGAACGCCATGATCGTCGGCGCAACGCTGTTGATGGTCAGAAACGGCACCGGAGCGCCGGCGATCGCGGCCTCGTCGGTGAAGATCAGCTGGTCCATCGCCGAGCGCGCCTGCCCGCCATACCTTTTCGGCCAGCCCAGGGCCAGCCAACCGTCGGCACCCAGCTGCGCGACGGTCTCCCGGTAGACGTTGCCGACGCCGTACTCGCCCTGGGTCGAGCTCAGCGCCTCGCGACGCTCCGGAGTCATCAGGCCGGTGAAGTACGAGCGCAGCTCGTCACGCAGCTCTTCCTGGTCAGGGGTGTAGCTGATCCGCATCGGTGGTCCCTACCTCCTCGACACGTTGTTGTAACACGTTCTAATCTTAGGGTCCAGCGGCCCTCGGCGTCGAAACCGGGCAGTGCGGGGTCGTATGGTGGCAGTAGTGGCCGATGGACCGGCCCGTCCCTGGTTTTCGAGGAGAAGCTGATGCGAGTTGAAGTCGACCTGGACCGGTGCGAGGGCAACGCCATCTGCGTTGGCATCGACCCCGATGTGTTCGAGCTCAACGACGACGAGCAGTGCCACGTCAAGGTCGCCCCGATCCCGGCGGACAAGGAAGACCACGCCATGCAGGCGATCGCGGAATGCCCGCGAGCCGCGCTGCGCCGGGTGGACGACTAGATCACCGAACTAGAGGTATTCGTAACGCCGGGGCCGATGTAGCGCGCCGGCGATGAGGAGAGACGGGCATACCTGAGATGACTGCGAACGACAACGCGACCGATCTGTCCGGAAAGGTCGCCGTGGTGACCGGCGCGGCCGCCGGGCTGGGACGCGCCGAAGCGATCGGGTTGGCCCGGGCCGGCGCCACCGTGGTCGTCAACGACATCGCGGCCGCGCTGCAGGCGTCGGACGTCATCGACGAGATCGCCGCCGCCGGCTCCAAAGGTGTGGCGGTGGCGGGCGACATCAGCCAGCGCAGCACCGCCGACGGGCTGCTGGCCCGCGCCGACGAACTGGGCGGGCTGGGCATCGTGGTCAACAACGCCGGGATCACCCGCGACAAGATGTTGTTCAACATGTCCGACGAGGACTGGGACGCGGTGATCGCCGTGCACCTGCGCGGTCACTTCCTGCTCACCCGAAACGCCGCGGCCTACTGGCGTGCCAAAGCCAAGGAGTCCAAGCAGGGGACCGTGTACGGCAGGTTGGTCAACACCTCCTCGGAGGCCGGGCTGGTCGGGCCGGTAGGGCAGGCCAACTACGGCGCCGCCAAGGCCGGGATCACCGCGTTGACGCTGACCGCGGCCCGGGCGCTGAGCCGCTACGGGGTCTGCGCCAACGCCATCTGCCCGCGGGCCCGCACCGCGATGACCGCCGACGTCTTCGGGGACGCACCGCAAGACGGCGACGTGGACCCGCTCTCGCCGGAGCACGTGGTGACCCTGGTCCGGTTCCTCGCCTCGCCGGCGTCGGCGGCGGTCAACGGCCAGGTCTTCATCGTCTACGGGCCGGGGGTGACGCTGGTGTCGGCGCCCAGCGTGGAGCATCGGTTCACCGCGGACGGCCCG
Organism: Mycobacterium sp. TH-M15; assembly: GCF_057473705.1. Lineage (NCBI taxonomy): Bacteria > Bacillati > Actinomycetota > Actinomycetes > Mycobacteriales > Mycobacteriaceae > Mycobacterium > Mycobacterium sp. TH-M15. The sequence continues at coordinate 2,909 of NZ_JBYCLB010000320.1, forward strand.
GCCTGGAGCCCGGGGGAGCTCGGCGGCACGCTGCAGCGCTACTTCGCCGACCGCGATGCGACCCGGGGTTTCTCGGCGACACAGCTGATGGAGTAGTGCCCCAGGGCCGGGTCGGCACCCACTGAAACTCGTTACATGACCTGTGTTGCGTAATTGCTTGCGACCAGGACAAATAACTGGCTGAACTCGTTGTTTCCCCACCTTTGACACCGTGAACGTGTTCTAGTTAGCATGATGCGGCTCACACGGGCGGCCGTGCGATCGTCGAATCGCGTTCGCCGATTCCGGTGACCACCATTACAGTTTTCGCGGCGGCTATCGCTCAGCATGCCCTGCCGAGAGGGGGATCGACGTTGTTTCCTCGGCTCGCGGTTCCTGCTCGGGCCGTGGGCGGCTTCTTCGAGATGTCGATCGCGACGTTCCGGGGGATTTTCCGGCGTCCGTTCCAGCTCCAAGAGTTCCTCGAACAGACCTGGATGATCGCCCGGGTTTCGCTGCTGCCGACGCTGCTGGTCGCCATCCCGTTCACGGTGCTGGTGGCGTTCACGCTGAACATCCTGCTGCGCGAGATCGGCGCCGCCGACCTGTCCGGGGCCGGCACCGCATTCGGCACCATCACCCAGCTGGGGCCGGTGGTCACGGTGCTGGTGGTGGCCGGCGCCGGCGCCACCGCCATCTGCGCCGACCTGGGTGCCCGGACCATCCGCGAGGAGATCGACGCGATGCGGGTGCTCGGCATCGACCCGGTCCAGCGGCTGGTGGTGCCCCGCGCGCTGGCGTCGACGTTCGTCGCCCTGATGCTGAACGGGCTGGTCTGTGCGATCGGCTTGGCCGGCGGCTACGGGTTCTCGGTCTTCCTGCAGGGCGTCAACCCGGGTGCGTTCATCAACGGGCTGACGGTGCTCACCGGGCTCGGCGAGCTGATGATCTCCGAGATCAAGGCGCTGCTGTTCGGCACGGTCGCCGGCCTGATCGGCTGCTACCGCGGGCTCACCGCCAAAGGGGGGCCGCAAGGGGTGGGCAACGCGGTCAACGAGACCGTGGTCTACGCCTTCATCGGCCTGTTCGTCATCAACGTGGTGATGACCGCGATCGGCGTGCGGGTGTTGGTCAAGTGAGGCGGCGATGAGCTTCCGAAGACGACCGCGAGCGCGGTACGGGCGAGCGGGAGTCGAGCAATGAGCTACGACGCCACGCTGCGCTTCAAGCGGATCTTCCGCGGGTTCCCGCGCGCGGTCGACGGCTTCGGCGCGCAGGCGCTGTTCTACGGCGAGTCGATCCGCTATGTCCCCAACGCGCTGACCAAGTACCGCAGGGAGACGATCCGGCTGATCGCCGAGATCACCATGGGCACCGGCGCGCTGGCGATCATCGGCGGCACCGTCGGGGTGGCCACCTTCCTGACGCTGGCCTCCGGCGGCGTGGTTGCGGTGCAGGGCTTCTCCTCGCTGAGCAACATCGGCATCGAGGCGCTGACCGGCTTCCTGTCGGCGTTCCTGAACGTGCGGATCATCGCGCCGGTGGTGGCCGGGGTCGCGCTGGCCGCCACCATCGGCGCCGGCACCACCGCCCAGCTCGGCGCCATGCGGGTCGCCGAGGAGATCGACGCGGTCGAGTCGATGGCGGTGCATGCGGTGTCCTACCTGGTCTCCACCCGGCTGGTCGCCGGCCTGATCGCGATCATTCCGCTGTATTCGCTGTCGGTGCTGGCCGCCTTCTTCGCCGCCCGGTCCACCACCGTGTTCATCAACGCGCAGTCCTCGGGGCTCTACGACCACTACTTCGACAGCTTCCTCATCCCGACCGACCTGCTGTGGTCCTTCCTGCAGGCAATCCTGATGTCGATCGCGGTGATGCTGGTGCACACCTACTACGGCTTCAACGCGTCCGGCGGCCCGGTCGGGGTGGGCATCGCCGTGGGGCAGGCGGTGCGCACGTCACTGGTGGTGGTGGTTGTCATCACCTTGTTCATTTCGCTGGCCGTCTACGGCGGATCAGGTAACTTCAACCTTTCCGGCTGACCGAGGGGATACACAGGTGCGCAGGCGAACTCAGGCCAGGATTGCCGCGGCGATCCTGGGCTCGGTGCTGCTCGCGGCGTCGGTCTTCACCTACCTCGCCTACATCTCGGCGTTCAGCTCGACCGACACCATCACGGTGACCTCGGAACGGGCCGGGCTGGTGATGGAACGCGACGCCAAGGTCAAGTACCGCGGCGTGCAGGTCGGCAAGGTGGCGTCGATCGCCTACCAGGGCGATCAGGCCAAGTTGACCCTGGTGATGGACAGCGCCGAGCTGCGCTACATCCCGTCGAACGCGAAAGTGCACATCGCCAGCAACACCATCTTCGGGGCGAAGGCGGTGGAGTTCGTGCCCCCGCGCACGCCGTCGCCGAAACCGCTGAGGCGCGGCGACAACATCCAGGCCAGCGCGGTGCAGCTGGAGGTGAACACCCTTTTCCAGTCACTGACCG
>NZ_JBYCLB010000321.1:0-8764 GCF_057473705.1 Mycobacterium sp. TH-M15
GCCCTGGGTCTCGGGCGTCCGGCAGTGTTCGAGGTGCACGTCGCAGAAGTTGAACGGGCCGACCCGGGCCAGCTGCCCGTTGGAGTAGACGCTGATCTGCGGCAGCTCCGGGCCGGCGCCGCGGGTCAACCGCCAGGCGCCCAACCCCGCACCGGCCGACGCCAGCACCGTCACCGCCGCCGTCAACGCGACCACACCACGCCTCATCGACCGATCACCTCCGTCGCACTCGTGGCGAACCGCGCGTCGCCCTCCTGTTCGGCCAGCACCGGCCGGTTGCCGCCGAAGCCCGGGATCAGCGAATCCCCGTTGAACGACAGTATGGTCTGCGCCAGGCCCGGGATCAGCAGCGCGGCGACCGCGGTGAAGCCCACCCACAGGTTGGTGTAGACCAGCACCCCCAGTGCCCCGCCGAGCACCCAGGCCAGCTGCAGGGTCGACTCGGTCCGGCCGAACGCCGACGCGCGCGACTTCTCCGGCAGGTCGTCCTGCAGCGAGGCGTCCAGCGACGCTTTGGCGATCGCGCTGGACGCCGACGTGACCAGGGTGGCGATGACGACCGCCGTCAGGGTGCCGGCGATCGCGGCGGCCAGTGCGGCGGCGGTCACCGCGATGGTGCAGCGCAGCACCAGCACCGCGGGCCGGCCCAGCTTCAGCCGTGCGCTGGTGAGATTGCCGGCGAAGTTGCCCAAGCCGGCCGCGGCGCCGATCGAGCCGAGGATGCCCAGCTGAACCCAGCCGCTGTCGCCGTGGTCTTTGGCGACGAATGCCGGGTACAGGAACAGGAAGCCGACCATCACCTTGATCGTGCAGTTGCCCCAGAGTGCGGTGATGATGTTGCGGCCCAGCGGCTGCCGCAGCGCACCAGTGGCACGTTTGATGTGCCCGGGCCACTCGCCGGCCGGTGGCAGCCGGCGCCGGGCCGGCCTGCTCTCGACGCGGTAGCTCAGCGTGGTCGGGATCTCGCCGGTGGTGCTCTCCACCCAGCGCGGAATCCGCATCGACAGAACGGCGCCGGCCAGCGAGGCCACGACGACCACGAACAACGCTCCGGGCAGCTGCATGTGGCTCAGCACGAACTCCACGCCGGCCGCGATGCCGCCGCCGACGATGGTGCCGCCGAGCAGGCCGAACGTCGTCAGCCGGGAGTTGACCCGGACCAGGTCGATGGCCGGCGGCATCACCCGCGGCGTCACCGCGCTGCGCAGCACCGTGAACGACTTGGACAGCACCATCATCGCCAGCGCGCACGGGTACAGCACCCAGGACGGGAAGCTGCCGCTGGCGCCGTCGAAGTTCATGATCAGCACCGCCGCCAGCGCGGTTCGCAACGCGAAGGACAGCGCCAGCGCGACCCGGCGGCCGTGCTGCACCCGGTCCAGCGCGGGACCGATCAGCGGAGCGACCAGCGCGAACGGTGCGATGGTGATCAGCAGGTACAGCGCCACCCGGCCCTTGCTCTCCCCGGTCGCAGCGGCGAAGAACAGGGTGTTCGCCAGCGCCACAGCCATCGCCGAGTCGACCGCGAAGTTCGCCACCACCGGCCAGGTGAGCGCGGTCAGGCCGGACTTGTCGGCGCCGTCGGCGGTGGCGGCCCGCTGCACCAGGTCATACATTCGGGAACCCATCTCCCGGCTGCGCTGGGCCGCGGCCCGGGTGACGGTGATCCGCTCGTTTCCCGGGTTTGGCGGGCGCTCCGGCCGGCGTGGTGGCTGCTCGTGCAGCGGGGGAAGGTAGCGGTTCGCGCTCGCCCGCGGCGGCCGGGGTTGCCGGTGATCCGGCCGGTCGCCGGGTGCTCCGGTGGGGTAGTTGGCCATGCCGGGGTGCTCGCCGCCGGGGCGTCCCGCGGGTCGGCGGCCGGCGGCGGCTGAGCCGCGCCGGGGCCCGTTGCCGGGTTGATCACGCCGCCGTGCAGACACGCCCCCGATTCTCTCTCATGGCGGCTCCGGGGTGCGCAGGCGACGGTGTGTGTGGCCGAGCGGTGGCGGCTACGGCAGTATTGGACGGTACTGACGCACAACAGGAGGACGGCGTGACCATACCCGGCGCAGAGTCGGCCACCGCGGCCGTCACCGACCCGGCTCACCCGCCGGTGATTCCGGCTGTGCTCGCCGACGCGGTGGACCAGGCACGTGCGGCCGTCGCCGAGGGCAGTGGGGCAGAAACCGTAGGTGACTACCTGGGCGTCGACTACGAGGATCCGACCGCCGCCACGCACCGATTTCAGGCGCAGCTGCCGGGCTATCAAGGCTGGCAGTGGGCGGTTGTGGTGGCGGCGCACCCGGCGGCGGAGCTGCCGACGGTCAGTGAGGTGGTCCTGGTTCCCGGGCCGACGGCGCTGCTGGCTCCGGACTGGGTGCCGTGGGAGCAGCGGATCAAGCCCGGCGACCTGGGTCCGGGTGACCTGCTGGCACCGCCGGTCGACGATCCGCGGCTGGTGCCGGGCTACACCGCCAGTGGCGACCCGCAGCTCGACGACGTCGCTGCCGAGATCGGCCTGGGCCGGCGCTGGGTGCTGAGCCGGGAGGGTCGATCCGAGGCCGCCGGGCGCTGGTACGACGGAGAGTACGGACCGGACTCGGCGATGGCGCGCTCCACCAAACGGGTCTGCCGCGACTGCGGGTTCTTCCTGCCGCTCGCCGGCTCACTGGGTGCGGTCTTCGGCGTCTGCGGCAATCAGTTCTCCGCCGACGGCCATGTCGTCTACTCCGAGTACGGCTGCGGCGCCCACTCCGACACCCCGCGGCCGGCGGGCGGGGGTGCGTTGCCGTACCAGCCCTACGACGATGGCGTGCTGGAGGTGATGGCCAGCCCCGAAGCCGGCACCGAACCCGGCCCGGAAGCCGGTGCCGAGCCTCCGGTGCTCGAAGTGGCTACCGGGCCCGAGTCCTCGACCGAGCCCGAACCCGAGCCCGACCGGGATTAGCGGGTCTCGGCTGCCGCCTTGATCCTCGTCAGCGAGGCGTTCATCCCGTCGAGCAGCTCGCGTTCGAATTTCTCCGTCCCGCCGTGGAACAGTCGGGTGCTCAGGTTGGAGACCGCCCTGACGTTCTCGGCGTGCCGGCTCTCCACCACCCGGGTGCCGGTGCCGGTCGGTGCCAACTCGTAGCGCCAGACGGTGCCGTTGACCGGCACCCGGAACATCAGCCGCTGCTCCGGGACCACCTCGGTGAGCGTGCAGTTCGTCGGCCAGAACATGTATCCGCTGCGGTTGATGTTGATCGTCCGGGTGCCGGCGCGCAGCGGGCCGAGCGGCTTCATCCACCGGCATTGCGGACTCCACTCCGGCATCCGGCGAAGATCGGAGATCAACGCCCAGACCCGCGACACTGGCGCGGCGATCTCGATCTGGGCCTGCAACAGCGGGGTGTCCATCGATCTCCTCGGGCTCTGGTCAGCTGCGGTTCCGGTCCCGACCGGTGTCATCGGGTGCTTCGATCCCGGTCTGGGCACCGCGGGCGCCCCGACGCGCGGCGGCACGCTGCCACAAAAAGATACCGGTACCGAGCAGCCCGACGCCCAGGCCGGCCACCGTCACCGGCCGCCACCCGTCCAGCGCCGGCACCAGAAACGCCGCCACCGCGGCAACCGCCCAGCCCGCCGCGCCGACCGCGATCACCGGCCACGCATCCAGCAGCGCGGCCGGCAGCGGTGGAGGCTCGGGCGACGGGGCGATCTCGTCGGGCATCGGGCTTAACGCTAGCCGGTGCCCGCCCGCCCGCTGCGTCGGCTGTTAAATTCCGAGCAGCGTGCCGCACCGACTCGTCGGGTGACACGAACTTCGATCATCGGGGTCAGGAGCTGAATGAGCCAGCACGTCGGGAACGGCAGCGTTTCGGCCGGTGATCGTCGGGCGGCGCCATGCCGCTGAGCGCGGGCACCGTCGTCTCGGGCTACCGCATCGAGCGGGTGCTGGGCTCCGGCGGGATGGGGACGGTGTATCTGGCCGCTCATCCGGTGCTGCCGCGCCACGACGCGCTGAAGGTGCTCTCCGGGGAGTTCTCCCGCGATGATGCGTTCCGGGCCCGGTTCATCCGGGAAGCCGACCTGGCCGCGACCCTGGACCACCCGAACATCGTGACCGTCTACAACCGCGGCGACACCGACGACGGCCAGCTGTGGATCGCGATGCAGTACGTGCCCGGACCCAACGCCGACAGCGAGGTGACCCAGCGCCGGATGACCGCCACGCGGGCGGTGCACGTCGTGACCGAGGTCGCCAAGGCGCTGGACTACGCCCACCAGCGCAACGTTATTCACCGGGACGTCAAACCGGCCAACTTCCTGCTCACCGGCGATCACGACGAGCGGGTGTTTCTGGCCGACTTCGGGATCGCTCGCGCCGTCGACGACAGCCTCGGCCTGACGTCGACCGGTTCGATGGTCGCGACCATCGCCTACGGCGCGCCGGAGATGCTGGGCGGCCAGCCCCTCGACCAGCGGGTGGACATCTACTCGCTGGGCTGTTCGCTGTATCGGCTGCTCACCGGCGAGACCCCGTACGCCGCGTTGGGCACGGCCGTCGCCGTGATGGCCGCGCACCTGTCCCAACCGCCGCCGCGGGTCACCGACGTCGCACCGGGACTGCCCGCTGCCATCGACTCGGTGATCGCCCGGGCGATGGCCAAAGACCCGGCACAGCGGTATCAGACCGCGACCGAGTTCGCCACGGCGACGGCCGCCGCGCTGCGCGGGATCGACACGGTACTCGAGCGGGTACGTCCGGCCGCCGCACCGGCTGCTCCGCCGGCGACGTCGCCCATCGCGGCTGTCACCTATCCCAGCGGACACTTCAGCGAGCCGTACCGGCAGCAGCCGCACCAGGCGGCGGCGGTGCCGCCAGGCGGGCTGCCGACCGGGCGACGATGGTGGCGCCGGCCCCGCTGGATCGCGCTCGCCACCAGCGCGGCCGTGCTGGCCGCCGGCGCCGGAACCGCCGGTGTGCTGCGACACCATTCCGGTACGCAGACCGAGATCGCGGCGCCGAAGCTGATGGACACCGGCGATTATGCGGTGCAGCCCACTGACACCTCCGCGGTGAAGGCGGGTGACAGCGGTCCGCTGTTCGAGGCGATCCGGCTCGGTAACTCGGTGCTCGGTCCGTGGGAGATCGACGACGCGTTGCAGGTTTTCAGCCTGACGCTGCCGGGGGTCGCCTTCAAGGCCGACTATGCGGCGTCGCTGCTGAAAGACGGGTTGCCGGGAACCACCGCCGATCTGCTCACGTCGCACGGATTCGTCGCCGCGTTCGACACCAGTCGATCCAACGTCAACGCGACCAGCGGTCTGGGCGCGGTGATGGCGGCGATAACGGTGCTGGAGTTCCCGGATCCGGAGTCGGCGACCGCTGCCGCGAAAGACCTGGCGGCCAAGGTCGACATGTCCGATGCCGCCCGAGCGTTGACCCTGGACCGTCTGCCGGAGGTGACCGCGGCTGCCTACGGAAGCACCGAGAGCGGTGAGACGATCCACTCGGTCAGTGTCAGCGCACACGGTGCTTTCGTGATCTACCTGGCGGTGAACGCCAAGAGCGCGCCCGGGTCCGACCCCGATTACAACGTCACGGAGCTGCAGCGGCACGCGCTGGTGCTGCAGCAGAGCCGGCTCGACGGGTTCACCCCGACCCCGGTGGCGGAGCTGCCGAACCTGCTCAAGGATCCGTCCGGCGGATTGCTCGGGCGAACGCTGAATGCACCGAACGAAACCACCCTGCCGAACTCGGCCGGGACGTGGCGGCCGGACGGGTGGCTGCAGTTCGAAGCGCAGCCGGTCGAGATGGCCAAGGTGCTCAAGGACGCCGGCGTCGACTGGGTGACGCAGCGGCTCGCCACCGTCTATCAGGCCAAACGCGCCGATCTGACCGCTTCGCTGGCCGACGCGTTGGTAGCGCAGATGTCGTCGGCGGTTCAGCCCACCGCAGAAGGCGTGCCGGGGCTGGCCGAGGCGAAATGCTTCGAACGGACCAAAGACTGGGCCAAAGCCGGTGACCCGATGACACTGCAGCAGGTCAACTGGCATTTCAAATGCATCTCGTCGGTGGACCGCTACGCGTTCAGCACGTTCTCCGACACCGAGATCGATGCCAAACGGCAGCTCACCGCGCAGTATCGGATCCTGACCGCCACGTGAGCGCCGTCGACGTCCACAATGTCGTCGATGTCGAGGATCCCGCCGATCCGCGGCTGGACGACTTCCGGGATCTGAACCATGTCGACCGCCGCCCGGACTTGCCCGCCGGCAAGGGGCTGGTGATCGCCGAGGGCGTGCTGGTGGTGCAGCGGATGCTGGCGTCCCGGTTCACCCCGCTGGCGCTGCTGGGCACCGAGCGCCGACTCACCGAGTTGGCGGCCGACCTGACCGTCTGCGATGCGCCGTACTACCGGGTGTCGGCGGAGGTGATGACCGCGGTGGTCGGATTCCATCTCAACCGCGGGGTGCTGGCCGCCGCCCGCCGGGTGCCGGAGCCGAGCGTGTCGCAGCTGACCGGCGACGCCCGGACCGTCGCGGTGCTCGAAGGGGTCAACGACCACGAGAACGTGGGTTCGATCTTCCGCAACGCCGCCGGGCTCGGTGTGGACGCCGTGCTGTTCGGCAGCGGCTGCGCCGACCCGTTGTACCGCCGCGCGGTTCGGGTCTCGATGGGGCACGCACTGCTGGTCCCGTACGCGCGCACCGCAAGCTGGCCGGGTGATCTCGCCCTGCTGCGCGACGCCGGATTCCGGCTGCTGGCCATGACGCCCGACCCGCAGGCGTGCCCGCTGGGTGAAGCGATGAGCACGGTCCGCGATCAGCGGGTGGCGGTGCTGGTCGGCGCCGAGGGCCCGGGGCTGTCCCGGGCGGTGCTGCGCGCCTGTGACCTGCGGGTACGGATTCCGATGTCGCGCGGCACCGATTCGCTGAACGTGGCCACCGCCGCCGCGCTGGCCTTCTACGAACGCGGCGTTAGGGTCGACGGATGAGTGAGGAGCCGACGCCGTGGGGGACCGGTTTGACGGTGGCGGGCTTCGTCGCGGCCGTGTGCGGGGCCGCGATCGTGGTGTTGAGCATCGGGCTGACCCGGGTGCACCCGCTGCTGGCCGCCGGGCTCAATCTCGTCGCGGTCGGTGGCCTGGCGCCCACCGTCTGGGAATGGCGGCGCACCCCGGTGCTGCGCTGGTTCGTGCTCGGCGCAACGGTGGGTGTGGCCGCCGGGTGGCTGACGCTGATCGCGCTGTTCGCGTCCGGCTGAGCCGACGGGTCAGGGCTGCGCGCCGGAGCGCACCCCGAGCAGTACGTCCTCCCAGGCCGGAATCTCCGGCTTGTGCCGGCGGCGGCCGCGAGCCGGCTTGGCCGCCGGCAGCCGGTCGGTCTCCGGCTCGGCGGCCGACTTGGTGACCGGCTTGGCCTCCTCGAAGTCGAGCTGCGCCACCGGCGCCACCGGCCGCAGTGGCCGCTCGAAGTCCGGGTCGACCAGCTCGCGGGCGGCGTCGTCGACGGCGGTCACCGTCCCACCGTGCGCCCCCGGGGTGAACAGGAAGTGTGCGGTGTTCTCCGAGCGCCCGGCCTTCCAGGTCAGTTGCACGGTCCAGTGGCCGTCCTCGTTGCGCCAGGCGTCCCAGTCGCTGCGGTCCGGGTTCAGCCCGCGCGCCACCAGGCCGCTGCTGACCACCTCCAGCAGGGTCAGCACCGCCGGTCCATCGGCGAGCATCGGGTGGGCGGCCGCGGCCAGCTCGGCGGCGCGGGCGCGTTCCAGCAGCACCGGGTGGGCGAACCGTTCGATCCGGGCGATGTCGACCCCGGTGGCCGCCGCGACCTGTTCGACCGAGGCGCCAGCCCGGATCCGCGACTGGATCTCCCGGGGGCGCACCATGTGGGCGACGCCGATGTCGAGGTGGCCCTGGCCGAGGTGTTCACCCCGCGCCGCGGCGCGCAGCCGGTCGTCGATCCGGAGGCTGAACTTCTCGACGGAACCGTCGGTGTCGGACACGGCCTCGCAGATGATGTCCGCGCCGTCGACGTCGATGCCAACCACTGTGAGTTCCCGCATGACTTCTCCTTGCGACGCGGGCCTGTCAGTTGCTGCGCACTTTAGTGCAGCGTGCGGGCAGCGCCGCGGTGACACGCGGGGGTGATCACGTTTGGGTTAGAGCCGTTCGACCACCCAGTCGATGCACTCGGTCAGCGCACTGACGTCGTCGGGCTCCACCGCCGGGAACATCGCCACCCGCAGCTGGTTGCGGCCGAGCTTGCGGTAGGGCTCGGTGTCGACGATCCCGTTCGCCCGCAGCACCTTGGCGACGGCGGCTGCGTCTATCTCGTCTGCGAAGTCGATGGTGCCCACCACCGCCGAACGCAGCGCCGGGTCGGTGACGAACGGCGTGGTGTAGGAGCGCCGCTCGGCCCAGCCGTACAGCCGCTGCGACGAGTCGGCGGTGCGTTTGACCGCCCAGCCCAGCCCGCCGTTGGCCAGCAGCCAGTCCAGCTGTTCGGCCAGCAGCACCAGGGTGCCGATCGCCGGGGTGTTGTAGGTCTGGTTCTTGAGGCTGTTGTCCACCGCGATCGGCAGCGACAAGAAGTCCGGCACCCAGCGCCCGGAGGCGGCGATCGCCTCGACGCGGGCCAGGGCGGCCGGGCTCATGATCGCCAGCCACAGCCCGCCGTCGGCGGCGAAGTTCTTCTGCGGGGCGCAGTAGTAGGCATCGGTGTCGGCGATGTCGACGGGTAGCCCGCCGGCGCCGGAGGTGGCATCGATGACGACCAGCGCGTTGCCGGCATCACGCGGCCG
>NZ_JBYCLB010000322.1:0-7562 GCF_057473705.1 Mycobacterium sp. TH-M15
GCCGGTCGAGGTCGACCTCGACACCGCCGCGGAGATCGCCTGCGACTGGCGCGACGGCGCCGTCTGGTAGCCGCTGACCCGCCCGCAGCCTGGGAGGCCGGCAGCACACACGTCGCCGGCCGCAACCTGATCTGGTCGCCGACGGCATGCACATCGCGTTCCATTCCTATCAGGCACACGGCACCGAGACACCGACGTTCTGGATCTTCGTGATGTCGTATTTCGTTGCGCCGCTGCTGACTTGGGCGATCTATCCGCGTCACCGGGCGGTGCCGGAAGCGGAGCAGACGCAGCCCGACCCGGAGTCGGTCCTGGTCTGACCGGGACGGCCAGCTAGGCATCCGTCGTCGGGGCGCCGACGCGCCGGGGTTGGTCTGCCCCGAGGCTACCGCTGCGGGCCACCCGGACAGGCGGTTTCCGGCTCAGGCCGCGGCCGGGTGTGCCGGTCGACGTTCGCGACCGACCTGGACGTAGCCGTCCGCGGTGACCCGGGTCGCGTAAACCCGCACCGAGAACCGGGGGTCATCCAGACAGCTGCCGTCGTCGAGGGCGAACAGCTGCTTCTTCAGCGGCGAGGCGACGGTCAGCCGACCCTCGTGGTCACCGACGATGCCGCGGGACAGCACCGCTGCCCGGAAGAACGGGTCGACGTTGCAGATGGCGTGCACCGAGCCGTCGTCGAGTCGGAAGAGCGCAGCCTGTTTGCCGTTGTCGAGCAGCACACCGACGCCGAGGCCGGGAATGAGGTCGTCGTACCTGCACGCGGTGGTCCAGACCTGAAAGCCGTCGGCCAGCGTCATGATTCCTCCTCCGTTGCGCTTGAACCCGGCACCTCGATCGGCAGCGGGATTTTACGTCCGTCGCGTTCGATGAACGCGACGGTGGGGTCTTCGGCGTCGGGGGCGTTGACGAACGACACGAAGCGGGACAGCTTCTCCGGGTCGTCCAGCACCCCCTTCCACTCGTCGGCGTAGTTGTCCACCTGGCGCTGCATCGCCGCCTCGAAGTCGGCCGCCAGGCCCAGCGAGTCGTTGCAGACCACGTCGCGGACATGGTCGAGGCCGCCCCCGATGGACTCGAGCCAGGGTGCCGTGCGCTGCAGCCGGTCGGCGGTGCGGATGTAGAACATCAGGAACCGGTCCACGTAGCGGAACACCGTCTCGGTGTCGAGGTCGCCGGCGAGCAACTGGGCGTGCTTGGGGGTCATGCCGCCGTTGCCGCCGACGTAGAGGTTCCAGCCCACCTCGGTGGCGATCACGCCGACGTCCTTACCGCGCGCCTCGGCGCACTCCCGGGCGCAGCCGGAGACCCCCATCTTGATCTTGTGCGGGGCGCGCAGCCCCCGGTAACGCATCTCCAGGTCGATGGCCATCTTCACCGAGTCCTGCTGCCCGTAGCGGCACCAATCGCTGCCCACGCAGCTCTTCACCGTGCGCAGCGACTTGCCGTACGCCTGGCCGGATTCCATGCCGGCATCGACCAGCCGGCGCCAGATCGCCGGCAGCTGGTCCACCCGGGCGCCGAACATGTCGATCCGCTGGCCGCCGGTGATCTTGGTGTACAGGCCGAAGTCCTGGGCGATCTGCCCGATCAGGATCAGATGCTCCGGCTTGATCTCGCCGCCCGGCACCCGCGGCACCACCGAGTAGCTGCCGTTGCGCTGGATGTTGGCCAGGAAGTGGTCGTTGGAGTCCTGCAGGGCGGCCTCCTCGCCCTCCAGGATGTGCTGGGACCCGGTGGAGGCCAGGATCGAGGCGATCGTCGGCTTGCAGATGTCGCAGCCGTACCCGGTGCCGTACCGCTCCAGCAGCTCGGAGAAGGTGCGGATGCCGGACGCCAGGACGATCTCGAACAGCTCGGCGCGGGACTGGCTGAAGTGCTCGCAGAGCGCCTTGGACTGCTCGACCCCCTCGGCGAGCAGCAGGTCCTTGAGCAGCGGGATGCACGAGCCGCACGACGTGCCGGCCCGGGTGCGGTCCTTGAGCGCCTGCACGTCGTGGCAGCCGTCGTGGATCGCCTCCACGACGGCGCCCTTGCTGACGTTGTTGCAGGAGCAGATCTGCGCCGCCAGCGGCAGCGACACCACGCCCAGCGCCGGCTTGCCCGCGCCGGTGCCGGCGGGGGCGGGGGCGATCAGCGCCAGCGGGTCGCCGGGGAGCTCTACGCCGACCATCGGTCGCAACACGCCGTAGGCGGAGGCGTCACCGACCAGGATGCCGCCCAGCAGTGTCTTGGCGTCGTCGGAGAGCACCAGTTTGGCGTAGGTGCGCTTCACCGGGTCGTTGACCACAACCGAGAGCGCGTTCTCGGTGACCCCCATCGCGTCACCGAAGCTGGCCACGTCGACCCCGAGCAGCTTGAGCTTGGTCGACATGTCGGCCTCGCCGAACTCGGCGGCGCCCTCCAGCAGCCGGTCGGCGACCACCTCGGCGGTGGTGTAGCCCGGCCCGACCAGCCCATAGCAGACCCCCTCGATGGCGGCGACCTCGCCGATCGCGTACACGCCGGGATCGCTGGTCCGACACGACATGTCGGTGAGCACGCCGCCGCACTCGGCGATGGTCAGGCCGGCCTCGCGGGCCAGTTCGTCACGGGGGCGAACCCCAGCGGCGAAGATCACCAGGCCGGCCTCGATGACCGTGCCGTCGGCCAGCGCCACCCGCAGGGTGGCCGACCCGTCCTGGTGCACGTCCCGCTCGATCGCCTCGGTGCCGACGCCGATGTGCACCGAGATCCCCAGGTCGGCGATGATCCGTCCGAGCAGGAACCCACCCGCGTCGTCGAGCTGCTGGGGCATCAGTCGCGGCGCCATCTCCACGATGTGCGGTTCCATCCCGGAGTTGCGCAGCGCATTGGCCGCCTCCAGGCCGAGTAGGCCGCCGCCGATCACCACGCCGGCCCGGGTACGCCCGGCGGCCAGGGTGCGCCCGATGTCGGCACGGATGCCGTCCAAGTCGTCCAGCGTCCGGTAGACGTGACAGCCGGGCAGGTCGTGGCCGGGTACCGGCGGCACGAACGCCCGCGAGCCGGTGGCCAGCACCAGGGCGTCGTAGTGATACCGCTCACCGTTTGCTGCCGACACCGACTTGGCCACCCGGTCGATGCCGGTGACCCGGGTGCGCAGCAGCAGCCGAACCCGCTCGTCACCGGAGTAGTCGTTCCCCGGTAGGGCCAGCCGGGACCGGTCCCAGCTCTCGGTGTACCCGGTGAGCCCGACCCGGTCGTATGCGGGGTCGCCCTCCTCGGCCAGCACCGTAACCCGCCAAGGGCTCTCCTCGGACCGGCTGCGCAGCGCCTCCACCAGACGGTGGCCGACCATGCCGTGTCCGACCACCACCAGGTCGCGCACCGCATCGGCGGTCCGAACTGAAGCCATGGCCCCGACATTAGGGAGGGCACATTGCCGACATGTCGCGTCATGTAACGGGCGTGTAACGACGTCCACCGAGTTTGCTGGGAAGCACTGGCAAAGTACCGCGCGGGCGTTTTCGCTCACAGCTGAGCTGGGATAGGCCGTTAGCGTAGTCGACTCAAGTTTGACCAAGTAGACGGCCGGCACTGGCGCCGGCCCGATACCCCACGAGGAGACATCAATGAGCAACCCGAGATTGTGGCAGCGGCCCTTCGGCACCGACCGATTGGCCGGTGTCGTCCCCGACCGGCTTCAGCCCCGCCGCCGAGGTCGGCAACGACGGTGACGACGCTGTCATCCGGCTGGAGCTGCCCGGCGTGGACGTCGACAAGGACGTCACCATCGAGCTGGACGCCGGGCACCCGGTGATCCACGGCGAACGGCGTGACGAGCACACCACCGACGACCCGGCGCAGGACGGGCGCACGCTCCGCGAGGTCCGGTACGGCACGCGCCACGTGCCGGGGGCGCGCCTTTCCGGCCTTGTTCGGGGCACCCCCCACGCGGACGTGATTTGTCTCACGTGCGGTTCGGGTCGGGGCTAGCATCGGGTGACGTACTGTGATCCGTAACACGCTTAGCTGAGGGAGGTCTGGTGTCGGGCGTCAGCGAACTCGCCGAACTGCACGAACTGATCGGCAGCCTGCGGCGCTGCACGACCTCGCTCAAGGCGCGGTTCAGTGACGTTCCCGGGATGCGCCGGATCGTGCTGGACGCCGAGCGCATCCTCAACGATGTCGAACTGCTCGACACCGACGCCGGCGAACTGGACGTGGAGCGGTGGGCCGCCCAGCACGCCCAGGAGAAGATCGCGATCCCCGACAGCGAGTACGACACCGAATTCTGGCGTGACGTCGACGACGAGGGTGTCGGCGGTCAGGGCAGGTACTGACCGAGCAGCGTGCCCCGGGTGCGGTCGTGTGAGCACCCTCCGACGAACCCAGCCGAAGAGGATCACAGATGAGCGCTCCCACCGCGAACCGCACTGCCGTCGGCGTCTCCTCGCCGACCCGGGCCCAGGTCGCCGCCCGGGTGCTGCGCACCGACCGGTGGTGGCTCTCGCCGCTGCGGGTCAACATCGGCCTGGACGCGTTCATCATCTACGCGACCGTCCGGGCGTTCTGGGGCAGCGGCTACTGGGTGGCCAAGTACCACTACCTGACGCCGTTCTACTCGCCGTGCATCAGCCGCTCGTGCGTGCCGGACTCCAGCCACCTCGGCCAGTGGTTGCCGGAGTTCCCGCGGTGGGTTCCGTTGGGCATGCTGGTGCTGCCGTTCCTGCTCTGCTTCCGGCTGACCTGCTACTACTACCGCAAGGCCTACTACCGGGCGTACTGGCTCTCGCCCGCGGGCTGCGCGGTCCCCGAGCCACGCGCCCACTACACCGGCGAGACCCGATTCCCGCTGATCTTCCAGAACAGCCACCGATACTTCTTCTACATCGCCTTCGGGCTGGCCACGCTGAACACCTACGACGCGATCGTGGCGTTCCACTCCGACACCGGCCCCCACGGCTTCGGGTTCGGCCTGGGCAACATCGTCCTGCTCGCCAACGTGGCGCTGTTGTGGGCCTACACCGGCGGCTGCCACTCCTGCCGGCACGTCTTCGGCGGCCGACTGACCCACTTCTCCAGGCACCCGATCCGGTACTGGCTCTGGTCGCGGATCAGCTGGTTCAACGGCCGGCACATGCAGTTCGCCTGGATCACCCTGGGCACGCTGGCGTTCACCGACTTCTACATCTGGATGATCTCGCTGCACCCCACCTGGGATCTGCGGTTCATCGGCTGACACCGGCCGTCGGACAACGGCGTGCGCAGGACCGGCTTGCGCGGGAAAGGACAGAAGGGAATTCATGGCTGAGGTCGAGCGGCACTCCTACGACGTGGTCGTGATCGGTGCCGGCGGCGCGGGTCTGCGCGCGGTCGTCGAGGCCCGCCAGCAGGGGCTGAGCGTGGCGGTGGTGTGCAAGTCGCTGTTCGGCAAGGCGCATACGGTGATGGCCGAGGGCGGCTGCGCGGCGTCGATGGGCAACGTCAACGCCAAGGACAACTGGCAGGTGCACTTCCGCGACACCATGCGCGGCGGGAAGTTCTTGAACAACTGGCGGATGGCCGAGCTGCACGCCAAGGAGGCACCCGAGCGGGTCTGGGAGCTGGAGACCTATGGCGCGCTCTTCGACCGCACCGAGGACGGGCGCATCAACCAGCGCAACTTCGGCGGCCACAGCTACCCGAGGCTGGCTCACGTCGGCGACCGCACCGGGCTGGAGATCATCCGCAGTCTGCAGCAGAAGGTCGTCTCTTTGCAGCAGCAGGACCACGCCGAATTCGGCGACTACGAGGCCAAGATCAAGGTCTTCCACGAGTGCACGATCACCGAGCTGCTCAAAGACGGTGACCGGATCTCCGGCGCGTTCGGCTACTGGCGGGAGAGCGGGCGGTTCGTCGTCTTCGAGGCGCCGGCGGTGGTGCTGGCCACCGGCGGCATCGGCAAGTCGTTCAAGGTGACGTCGAACTCCTGGGAGTACACCGGGGACGGGCATGCGCTGGCGCTGCGCGCCGGCGCGACGCTGATCAACATGGAGTTCGTCCAGTTCCACCCGACCGGCATGGTGTGGCCGCCGAGCGTGAAGGGGATCCTGGTCACCGAGGGCGTCCGCGGCGACGGCGGAGTGCTGAAGAACTCGGAGAACTCCCGATTCATGTTCGACTACATCCCGCCGGTGTTCAAAGGCCAGTACGCCGAGACCGAGGCCGAGGCCGACCAGTGGCTGACGGACAACGACTCGGCGCGGCGCACCCCCGACCTGCTGCCCCGCGACGAGGTGGCCCGGGCGATCAACGCCGAGGTCAAGGCCGGGCGGGGCTCACCGCACGGCGGGGTGTACCTGGACATCGCGTCCCGGCTGCCCGCGGCGGAGATCAAGAAACGGCTGCCGTCGATGTACCACCAGTTCCTGCAGCTGGCCGAGGTCGACATCACCAAGGACGCAATGGAGGTCGGGCCGACCTGCCACTACGTGATGGGCGGCATCGAAGTCGACCCGGACACCGGCGGGTCGGCGGTCCCCGGCCTGTTCGCCGCCGGCGAGTGCTCCGGCGGCATGCACGGCTCCAACCGGCTGGGCGGCAACTCGCTCTCCGACCTGCTGGTCTTCGGCCGCCGGGCGGGCCTGGGCGCGGCCGACTACGTCCGGCAGCTCGGCAGCCGGCCGGCGATCTCCGCGCAGGCTCTCGACACCGTCGCCGCCCGAACGCTGGCACCGTTCGACCGGCCCGCCGGCGGCGCGGCCCCGGAGAACCCCTACACGCTGCACGCCGAACTGCAGCATTCGATGAACGACCTGGTCGGAATCATCCGCAACGCCGCGGAACTCGAGCAGGCGGTGGCCAACCTGGCGCAGCTCAAGGCCCGGTTCGCCAACCTGGCGGTCGACGGCGGCCGGCATTACAACCCCGGCTGGCACCTCGCGGTCGACCTGCGCAACATGCTGCTGGTCAGTGAGTGTGTCGCCAACGCCGCGCTGCAGCGGACCGAGAGCCGGGGCGGACACACCCGTGAGGACCACCCGGGGATGGATTCGGCGTGGCGACAGACCCTGCTGGTCTGCCGGGCGGCCGGCGACGGGCCGATCCCGGACGTGGAGATCACCCGCGAGGCGCGGCCCGGGATGCGGGACGACCTGCTGGACCTGTTCGAGATATCCGAATTGGAGTAGTACTACACCGACCAGGAGCTGGCCGATCACCCGGGTCGGAGCGCGCTATGACCCGCCCCGACGACGCGGAGGAGCAGCACCGATGAGTTACGAAGCCCAGCTGCGGGTCTGGCGTGGCGACCAGGACGGCGGAGAGCTGCAGAACTACACCGTGGAAGCCAACGAGGGCGAGGTGGTGCTCGACGTCATCCACCGGCTGCAGGCCACCCAGACCCCGGACCTGGCCGTCCGGTGGAACTGCAAGGCCGGCAAGTGCGGCTCGTGCTCGGCCGAGATCAACGGTTATCCCCGGCTGATGTGCATGACCCGGATGTCGATGTTCCCCCGGGATCAGGCCATCACCGTGACGCCGATGCGGACCTTCCCGGTGATCCGAGATCTGGTCACCGACGTGTCGTTCAACTACGAGAAGGCGCGCCGCATCCCGTC
>NZ_JBYCLB010000323.1:0-2097 GCF_057473705.1 Mycobacterium sp. TH-M15
GACCTGGTGATGTGTCGGTCCGGGGCAATGACGGTCGCCGAAGTGTCGGCCGTCGGCTTGCCGGCCATCTACGTGCCGCTGCCAATCGGCAATGGTGAGCAACGGCTCAACGCGCTGCCGGTGGTCAACGCCGGTGGCGGCATGGTGGTCGCCGACGCCGACTTGACGCCGGGCCTGGTGGCGCGGCAAGTCGCCGGGCTGCTCACCGACCCGGCGCGCTTGGCGGCGATGACGGCGGCCGCCGCGCGAGTGGGACATCGTGATGCCGCGCGTCAGGTCGCGGAGGCCGCGTTGGACATCGCGCGACGGGCCCGGTCGGCTGGAGGGAAACCGTGACCCGCGCCGGCGACGATGCAGAGCGAAGCGATGAGGAGGAGCGGCGCTTGACCCGCGAGCAGTTGCCGCCCGAGCTGCCTCCTGAGCTACGTAGGGTGCACATGGTGGGCATTGGGGGAGCCGGGATGTCGGGCATCGCCCGCATCCTGCTGGACCGCGGCGGGCTGGTGTCTGGCTCAGATGCCAAGGAGTCGCGCGGTGTGCACGCGCTGCGGGCACGTGGCGCGCTGATCCGCATCGGACATGACGCGTCATCGCTGGATCTGCTGCCCGGCGGCGTTACCGCGGTCATCACCACCCACGCCGCCATCCCCAAGACCAACCCCGAGCTGGTCGAAGCCCGGCGGCGCGGCATTCCGGTGATATTGCGACCGGCCGTGTTAGCCAGGCTGATGGACGGGCGTACCACGCTGATGGTCACCGGCACACACGGCAAGACGACGACCACTTCCATGCTGATCGTGGCCCTGCAGCACTGCGGACGCGACCCATCCTTCGCGGTCGGCGGTGAGCTTGGCGAGGCGGGTACCAACGCTCACCACGGCAGCGGCGACTGCTTCGTCGCCGAGGCCGACGAAAGCGACGGCTCGCTGCTGGAATACACGCCCAACGTCGCGGTGGTCACCAACATTGAGTCCGATCACCTGGATTTCTACGGCAGTGCCGATGCTTATGTCGGGGTGTTCGATTCTTTCGTGGAACGGCTGGCCCCCGGGGGAGCGCTCGTGGTGTGCGCCGATGACCCCGGCGCGGCGGCGCTAGCTCAGCGCACG
Organism: Mycobacterium sp. TH-M15; assembly: GCF_057473705.1. NCBI lineage: Bacteria > Bacillati > Actinomycetota > Actinomycetes > Mycobacteriales > Mycobacteriaceae > Mycobacterium > Mycobacterium sp. TH-M15. The sequence goes on from NZ_JBYCLB010000323.1 coordinate 1,110, forward strand.
GCTGAACTAGGAATTCGGGTGCTGCGCTACGGTTCCGACGACTGGCCGGGCGAGACCTTGGCCGCCAGGTTGGTGTCGTGGGAGCAGCAGGGCACCGGAGCGGTCGCGCACATCCAGTTGGCCGGTGAACCGAACCCACGGGTGATGCGGCTATCGGTACCCGGGCGGCACATGGCGCTCAATGCGCTAGGCGCGTTGCTGGCGGCGATCGAGATTGGCACGTCGACCGATGAGGTGCTCGACGGGCTGGCCGGTTTCGAGGGTGTGCGTCGCCGCTTCGAACTGGTCGGGACCTGCGGAGTCGGACACGCCCCGAACTCGCTGGTGCGGGTGTTCGACGACTACGCCCACCATCCAACGGAGATCAGCGCGACGCTGGCGGCGGTCCGCAAGGTGCTGGAGCAGAACGGCGGCGGTCGCTGCATCGTGGTGTTTCAGCCCCACCTATATTCGCGGACCAAGGCTTTTGCCAGCGAATTTGGTCGTGCGCTGGATGCCGCCGACGAGGTGTTCATCCTTGACGTCTACGGTGCCCGCGAACAACCGCTCGCTGGCGTCAGCGGAGCTAGTGTTGCTGAGCATGTCAGCGTGCCGGTGCGCTATCTACCCGACTTCTCGGCGGTTGCCGCGGAGGTCGCCGCGGTGACCGGCCCCGGCGACGTCATCGTCACGATGGGTGCCGGCGACGTGACCATGCTCGGGCCGGAGATCGTTGCCGCGCTGCGGGTTCGGGCCAACCGCAGCGCGCCCGGCCGGCCGGGAGTGGGGCGGTGACCGAACCGAACGAGGGAGCGCCGGCCGATCTGGTGGCCGATTCCGCGGACGCCGACAGCTCGATCACCGAGCCGCTGGTCGTCGGGGCGCAGGACGACCAAACGCCGGGCGACCACGACGAGTTCGAGGGGCCGCGCCGACGGGCCCGCCGTGAGCGGGCTGAGCGCCGCGCCGCGCAGGCGCGCGCCACCGCGATCGAAGAAGCCCGCCGCGA
>NZ_JBYCLB010000324.1:0-2307 GCF_057473705.1 Mycobacterium sp. TH-M15
TCGCACCGCCGTGGCGCACCCGGACCGCCCTGGGTCTGGGTGGCGCCGCCGGGATCTTGGCGCTGGTGGCGGTGGCACGCGCGCTACGCCGGCGGGCCGCCGGAGCCGTAGGAGCGGCGAGTCACGAAGAAGCGGCGGATGATTCCGACGCCGCCGACGCCGACTGATCCGAGCGGAGCGCTTTGACCACGCCGACGATGTTCGCTACCGCTGCGCTGGTCATCGGCTGGTCAGATTGCTCACGGTGAGAATCTCCGTGTCCTGAAACGGTCGTCCGTTCGGCCGAATCAGATCGTGGAACCAGACTTTCGGCACCGCGGTGTACGGCTGTTCCCAGGAGTCCCACGGTAGGTAGGTCTGGGTTTTGCCGGCGACGAAACCCCAGTTGATGGCGCCGACATTGTGCCGCTTGGCCACCGGCAGGATTCCCTCGATGGTGCTGCCCCGGCTGCGCGCCATGTACTCGGTGCAGATCATCGGCCGACCGAGCGGGGCGAGCTCGCTGATCCGCTCGGCGAACCCGGACGGCGGATCGTAGGAGTGGAAGGTGATCACGTCGGAGTTGTCCAGCTGGGTGCTGACGATGCCGCTGTCGCGGCCCGGGTTCGGCCAGGTGCCCTCCCACACCGCGCTGGTCAGCGGCTGTCGCACGCCGACGGAGCGCGCCCACTGGAACACCTGCGGCAGCAGCTCGCCGACCTGCTCGACCTTGTCCGGCCGTTCGATGCCGGCGTATTCACGAGCCGGATTGTCCGGCTCGTTCCACAGATCCCAGCCCAGCACCCGGTCGTCGGAGCGGAACTGGGTGAGCACCGAGGTGACGTAGCCGCGCAGGGTGCGTCGGTAGCCGGGATCGTCGATGCGCTCGGCACCCGGGCTCTGCACCCACCCGGAGTTGTGGATGCCGGGCCGGGGCGCGGGCTGCGCTCCGGGCTTGGGCAACGGGTTCCAGCAGGAGTCGAACAAGACGAACAGCGGCTTGATCCGATGACGGGCGGTGATCCCGACGAACTGACCGAGGCGGGCCTGGAAGCCCTGCGGGTCCTGAGCCCAGAGCAGATCGTGCAGGAAGACCCGCACGGTGTTGAGCCCGGCCGATCGCGCCCAGCCGAGTTCGGTGTCGATGCGCCGGGGGTCGTAGGTGCCCGGCTGGAACATCTCCAGCGGGTTGATGGCGTTCGAGGTGATGTAGTTGGCGCCGACCGGCCAGCCCTGCGCCTGATACCACCGGCCGGCCTGATCGACCGACCACCGGCCCGGGTCCGCGGTGGCACGCGGAACCGGGGTGAGCGCGGCCGCCGCCGTCAGCAGCAGCGGCAGCTTCACCGCGGTTCGTCGCCTCACCCAGTGACCATAACGCCCCGGAAGTTGCGGCCCGCGCCACGGACCGCGTTTCGCGGCTACGGATAACGCCGAGACCTGCGTGGGTTCCGCGGTGGCTTTTCCGGGAATCCCCACGCGATCACCCGGTTGCCGGGTTAGCGTTAAGGGCACGTCGCATGTGGGCGGAGGATGCCGGGTGAAGGCATATCGGACCGTGGTGGTCGGTACGGACGGATCGGAGTCGTCGCTGCGCGCGGTGGACCGCGCTGCCGCGATCGCCGTGGCGGCACAGGCCAAGCTGGTCATCGTGACCGGCTACCACACCCCGGAGACCGACCTGCGCGCGGCCGACGCACTCGGTGACGAGGCATACAAGGTGAGCGGCGGTGCGCCGATCTATGCGCAGCTGCACGAAGCCGCGGAGCGGGCCAGGAGCGCCGGGGCGACGAGCGTCGAGGAGCGGCCGATCCAGGATGCCCCGGTGGACGCGCTGGTCGACGTCGCCGAGCAGGCGGGAGCCGATCTGCTGGTGGTCGGAAACGTCGGGCTGAACGCACGGTCCGCCTTGGTCGGGCGGGTGTTTTCGGTTCCCGGGCGGGTCGCCACCCGGGCCGGGGTCGACATCCTGATCGTGCACACCACCGGGTGATCCGGTCGCCGATCGGGGCGACCAGAATCGAAGCGTAGTATCCGATGCTCGCATGGGCGAGAGAACCGAGGTGAGGCCGTGCCCGCAGACACCACCGCCGTCGCAGAAGACTTCGCCGGCATCGTCGGGGAAGCGCACCTGCTGACCGGCGAGCGGATCGGCCCGGACTACTGCCACGACGAGGCGCTGGTCGGCGCTGCCGTGACCCCCGGCTACCTGGCCCGGCCGCAGACCGCCGAGCAGGTCGCCGCGCTGCTGGCCGCGGCCACCGGGGCCGGTATCCCGGTGACCGCCCGGGGTTCGGGAACCGGCTTGTCCGGGGCGGCGCGGCCGTG
>NZ_JBYCLB010000325.1:0-17644 GCF_057473705.1 Mycobacterium sp. TH-M15
GGCTCGGAGCAGGCAGCCCGAGCGGATCGGATCAGGCGATGTCGGCGATCAGCACGGCCACCCGCCGGCCCTGTATCCGCACCGCCAGCGGCAACGACTTGCCGGCGGCGCCGACCGGCAGGATCCGCGGGTTGGTGAGGTGCAGCTGCCGGTGCCGGGAGAGCCGCACGTCGGCCTCGCCGGCGGCCAGCACGTTCTTCACCCAGTCGGCCTTGCCGTGGCCCAGCGCGATCGCGATCTGGTTGCCCTTGCGGTAGGTGGTGACCGGCGTCTGGTAGGTCTTGCCCGACTTGCGGCCGCGGTGCTCGATGATCGAGGTGCCGGGCAGCAAGTGCGCGGCGCGCTTCACCAGCGGGTTCATGTATTTGATCTGCAGCCGGTCCAGCCAGGGCGGGAATACCACCGGCAGCTTCGCCTCGTCGTTGGCGGCCATCGTGACTCCGTTCGTTTACGTGTGAGCCACTGTACCGGCGCCGGTCAGCCGGTCGGGCCGGAAATGTCGGCGACGAACACACCGAAGCGGCCAGGATGTTCTTCACCAGGTCGGCCGAGTCGTGGCCGAGCGGCACCGCCAACCGCGGGGCGGTGCGGAACCGTCGACCGGACTTGCGGCCGGGACGTCCGAAGACCGCGAACCCGGGCAGCGATATCCGGTTGAACGCTCTGGGACAATGGTCGACGTGACCACCGACTCGTCGCCGCGGATTCTGGCCCGCATCGATCTGCGCGGGGCGGAGCTGACCGCCGCCGAGCTGCGGGCCGCCCTGCCGCGCGGCGGTGTCGACGTCGACGCGGTGCTGCCCACGGTCCGCCCAATCGTCGACGCGGTGGCCGAGCGCGGCGCGGCGGCCGCCCTGGAGTTCGGCGAGTCGTTCGACGGCGTGCGCCCGGCGACGGTGCGGGTGCCGGCCGCCGACCTGGACGCCGCGCTGGCCGCCCTCGACGACGACGTGCGGGCCGCCCTGCAGGTCGCCATCGACCGGGCCCGCGCGGTGCACGCGGCGCAGCGCCGCGAAGACGTCACCAGCACGCTCGGCCCGGGGGCGACGGTCACCGAACGCTGGGTGCCGGTGGAGCGGGTCGGCCTCTACGTTCCCGGCGGCAACGCCGTCTATCCGTCCAGCGTGGTGATGAACGTGGTGCCGGCGCAGGCCGCCGGGGTCGGCTCGCTGGTGGTATCCAGCCCGCCGCAAGCTCACGTGCGGGGCCGGTTTCACGGCTTGCCGCACCCGACGATCCTGGCCGCCGCGGCGCTGCTCGGCGTCGACGAGGTGTGGGCGGTCGGCGGAGCGCAGGCGGTGGCGCTGCTGGCGCACGGCGGCACCGACACCGACGGCGCCGACCTGGCGCCGGTGGACATGATCACCGGACCCGGCAACATCTACGTCACCGCGGCCAAGCGGCTCTGCCGGTCGCTGGTCGGCATCGACGCCGAAGCCGGACCAACCGAGATCGCGATCCTGGCCGACGACACCGCCGACCCGGCACACGTCGCCGCCGACCTGATCAGCCAGGCCGAGCACGACGAACTGGCGGCCAGCGTGCTGGTCACCCCCAGCGAGGCGCTGGCCGACGCCGTCGGCGCCGCGGTCGCCGCCCAGCTGGCCGACACCGTGCACCGCCAACGGGTCACCGCGGCGCTGACCGGGCGGCAGTCGGCGATCGTGCTGGTCGACGGCCTCGACGCCGGTGTCCGGGTGGTCAACGCCTATGCCCCGGAGCACCTGGAGATCCAGACCGCCGACGCGCCCGGGGTGGCAACCCGGATCCGCAGTGCCGGAGCGATTTTCGTCGGACCGTTCGCGCCGGTCAGCCTCGGCGACTACTGCGCCGGGTCCAACCACGTGCTGCCCACCGCGGGCAGCGCCCGCTACTCCAGCGGCCTGTCGACGCAGACCTTCCTGCGCGACATCCACGTCGTCGACTACACCGAGGCGGCGCTGAAAGACGTGACCGGACACGTCATCACGCTGGCCGGCGCGGAGAACCTGCCCGCCCACGGCGAGGCGGTGCGCCGGAGGTTCGAACAGTGACCGCCGGCGACCGCCGGCCGGGCCGGCGGGTCACGCTGGCCGACCTGCCGCTGCGTGACGACCTGCGCGGCGCCTCGCCGTACGGCGCGCCGCAGCTGGCGGTGCCGGTGCGGTTGAACACCAACGAGAACCCGCATGCGCCGACCGCGGCGCTGGTCGACGACGTGGCCCGGTCGGTGCGCGACGCCGCCGCCGACCTGCACCGGTACCCGGACCGGGACGCGGTCGCGTTGCGCGCCGACCTGGCCGGCTACCTGCGGACGCAGATCGGGGTGCCGGTTGGCACCGAGAACGTCTGGGCGGCAAACGGATCCAACGAGATACTGCAGCAGCTGTTGCAGGCGTTCGGCGGTCCGGGCCGCACCGCGATCGGCTTCGTACCGTCGTACTCGATGCACCCGATCATCGCCGGCGGCACCCAGACCGAGTGGCTGGTCGCCAACCGCGCCGACGATTTCAGCCTCGACACCGATGTCGCCGCCGCCGCCATCCGGGCCCGGCATCCCGACGTCGTCTTCGTCGCCAGCCCGAACAACCCGTCCGGCCAGAGCGTGCCGCCGGCCGAACTGCGTCGGCTGCTGGACGCGCTGACCGAGACCGGCAGCGGGATGCTGATCCTGGACGAGGCCTACGGTGAGTTCTCGGCGCAGCCCAGCGCGATCACCCTGGTAGACGAGTACCCGGCCCGGCTGGTCGTCTCCCGAACCATGAGCAAGGCGTTCGCGTTCGCCGGCGGCCGGCTCGGCTATCTGGTCGCGGCGCCGGCGGTGGTCGAGGCGATGCTGCTGGTCCGGCTGCCGTACCACCTGTCGGCGGTCACCCAGGCCGCGGCGCGGGCCGCGCTGCGGCACGCCGACGAGACGCTGGGCAGCGTCGCGGAGTTGATCGCCGAACGCGACCGGGTCTCCGCGACGTTGCGCGACACCGGCTTCCGGGTGATCCCCAGCGACGCCAACTTCGTGCTGTTCGGTGAGTTCACCGACGCGCCGGCAACCTGGCAGCGCTACCTGGACGCCGGCGTGCTGATCCGCGACGTCGGCATCCCCGGGTACCTGCGCAGCACCATCGGACTGGCCGCCGAGAACGACGCGCTGCTGGAAGTCAGTCGCACGCTGGCCGCCACCGAGCTGGCCGCCGTCCCCACCGCGATAGGAGAACAGTGACCGCCGACCGTCGTGCCCGCATCGAACGACGCACCAAGGAATCCGACATTACCGTCGAACTCGACCTGGACGGAACCGGGGTGGTCAACGTCGACACCGGGGTGCCGTTCTACGACCACATGCTCACCGCGCTGGGCAGCCACGCCAGCTTCGACCTGACCGTGGCCGCCAAGGGCGACGTCGAGATCGAGGCGCACCACACGGTAGAGGACACCGCGATCGTGCTGGGCCAGGCGCTGGGCCAGGCACTCGGCGACAAGAAGGCGATCCGCCGGTTCGGCGACGCGTTCATCCCGATGGACGAGACGCTGGCGCACGCCGTGGTCGACGTCTCCGGCCGGCCCTACTGTGTGCACACCGGCGAGCCGGATCACCTGCGGCACACCACCATCGCGGGAAGCGGCGTGCCCTATCACACCGTCGTCAACCGGCACGTCTTCGAGACGCTGGCCGCCAACGCCCGCATCGCGCTGCACGTTCGGGTGCTCTACGGGCGCGACCCGCACCACATCACCGAGGCGCAGTACAAGGCGGTTGCCCGGGCGCTGCGGCAGGCCGTCGAGCCGGACCCCCGGGTCTCCGGGGTGCCGTCCACCAAGGGCAGCCTGTGACGCTCGCGGTGCCGAAAGTCGTGGTGCTGGACTACGGTTCGGGAAACCTGCGATCGGCGCAGCGGGCCCTGCAGCGGGTCGGGGCGGCGGTGCAGGTGACCGCCGACGCAGACGCCGCGGCAGCCGCCGACGGGCTGGTGGTGCCCGGTGTCGGAGCGTTCGCGGCGTGCATGGCCGGCCTGCGGAAGATCCACGGCGACAAGATCATCGCGGAACGGATCAACGCCGACCGGCCGGTGCTGGGGGTCTGCGTCGGCATGCAGATCCTGTTCGCCCGCGGGGTGGAGTTCGGGGTGGCGGCGGCCGGTTGCGGCCAGTGGCCGGGCGCGGTCACCCGGCTGGACGCCCCGGTGGTCCCGCACATGGGCTGGAACACGGTGGACGCCGCGCCGGGCAGCGTGCTGTTCGACGGCTTGGACGCCGCCACCCGGTTCTACTTCGTGCACTCGTATGCCGCGCAGAGCTGGACGGGCGCACCCGGTGCGCTGTTGACCTGGGCGACGCATCAGGTACCGTTTCTGGCCGCCGTCGAGCACGGACCGCTGGCGGCCACGCAGTTTCACCCCGAGAAGAGCGGCGACGCCGGGGCGGCGCTGCTACGGAACTGGGTGGAGGCGCTATGAGCAGGCTGGTCTTGTTGCCGGCTGTCGACGTGGTCGACGGGCGGGCGGTACGGCTGGTGCAGGGCAAAGCGGGCAGCGAGACCGAGTACGGCTCGGCGCTGGACGCGGCCCTGGGCTGGCAGCGGGACGGCGCCGAATGGATCCACCTGGTCGACCTGGACGCAGCCTTCGGCCGCGGCTCCAACCGGGAGCTGCTCGCCGACGTGGTCGGCCGGCTCGACGTGCGGGTGGAGCTCTCCGGCGGCATCCGCGACGACGACTCGCTGGCCGCCGCGCTGGCCACCGGCTGTGCCCGGGTGAACCTCGGCACGGCGGCGCTGGAGAACCCGGGCTGGTGCGCCCAGGCGATCGCCCGGCACGGCGAGCAGGTGGCCGTCGGGCTGGACGTGCAGATCGACCGGGGCAATCCAGACGGCGGGCACCGGCTGCGCGGACGTGGCTGGGAGACCGACGGGGGCGACCTGTGGCCGGTGCTGGACCGGCTCGACCGCGAAGGCTGCTCCCGCTACGTCGTCACCGACGTCACCAAGGACGGCACCCTGGCCGGGCCCAACCTCGATCTGCTGCGCGCGGTCGGCGACCGAACCGACGCGCCGGTGATCGCGTCCGGCGGCGTGTCCAGCCTCGACGACCTGCGTGCGATCGCCACCCTCACCGAAGCCGGGGTGGAGGGGGCCATCGTCGGCAAGGCGCTCTACGCCGGGCGGTTCACGCTGCCCGAGGCACTGGCCGCGGTGCGCGGATAGGGCGGCGATGGCGCTGGACTCCGCGGATCTGGACGGCCTGGTCGCCGAGGCGGCTTCGATCCTGGACCAGGCCGTCAAACCGTTCGTCGCCGGCCGTCGCGCCGGATCGGCGGTCCACAAGGGCGGCAACGACTTCGCCACCGAGGTCGACCTCGCCCTGGAACGCCAGATCACCGATGCGCTGCGCGACGCGACCGGCGTCGGGGTGCACGGCGAGGAATTCGGCGGCCCACCCCTCGATTCGCCGCTGGTGTGGGTGCTCGACCCGATCGACGGGACGTTCAACTACTCGGCCGGGTCTCCGATGGCGGCGATCCTGCTCGGGCTGCTGCGCGACGGCGAGCCGGTGGCCGGGCTGACCTGGCTGCCGTTCGCCGATCAGCGCTACACCGCGGTGGCCGGTGGTCCGCTGACCGGAAACGGGGTGGTGCAACCACGGCTGGAAACCGCGAGGCTTGCCGAATCACTGGTCGGTCTGGGCACGTTCAACGTGGACTGGCGCGGCCGGTATCCCGGTCGCTACCGGCTGGCGGTGCTGGAACAGCTCAGCCGGGTGACGTCGCGGCTGCGGATGCACGGCGCCACCGGGATCGACCTCGCGCATGTGGCGGACGGGATTCTCGGCGGCGCAATCAGTTTCGGCGACCACGTCTGGGATCACGCGGCCGGGGTGACGTTGGTGCGCGCCGCCGGCGGGCTGGTCACCGACCTGGCCGGTGCGGACTGGACGATCCGGTCACACTCGGCGGTCGCCGCCGCGCCCGGCGTGCACGAACAGCTACTCGACGTCATCCGCGGCGTCGGTGACCCGCAGGACTTCTGAGATGTGCGCCGCTATGACCGGAAGTGACCTGGCCGTCCGGGTGATCCCGTGCCTGGACGTCGACGACGGCCGGGTGGTCAAGGGGGTCAACTTCCAGAACCTGCGCGACGCGGGCGATCCCGTCGAACTCGCGGCCGCCTACGACGCCCAGGGCGCCGACGAGCTGACCTTCCTGGACGTCACCGCGTCTTCGGCCGGACGGGCCACCATGCTGGAGGTGGTGGCACACACCGCCGAGCAGGTGTTCATCCCACTGACCGTGGGCGGCGGGGTGCGCACCGTGGCCGACGTGGACGTGCTGCTGCGCGCCGGAGCCGACAAGGTGTCGGTGAACACCGCGGCGATCGCCCGGCCCGAGCTGCTCGCCGAGATGTCGCGGCAGTTCGGTTCGCAGTGCATCGTGTTGTCCGTCGACGCCCGCACCGTGCCGGCCGGCGCGCCGCCCACCCCGTCCGGCTGGGAGGTCACCACCCACGGCGGTCGCGCCGGCACCGGAATCGACGCGATCGAGTGGGCGGTGCGCGGCGCCGGCCTCGGGGTGGGGGAGATCCTGCTGAACTCGATGGACGCCGACGGCACCAAGGCGGGTTTCGATCTGCCGATGCTGCGCGCAGTACGCGCTGCGGTGCAGGTTCCGGTGATCGCCAGCGGCGGCGCCGGTGCCGTCGAGCACTTCGCGCCCGCCGTAGCGGCCGGGGCCGACGCGGTGCTGGCCGCGAGCGTGTTCCACTTCGGTGCGTTGACCATTCCGCAGGTCAAGGCGGCGATGGCGGCCGAAGGGATCGTGGTGCGATGAGTGGGCTGGACCCGGCGATCGCGGCGCGGCTGAAACGCAACGTCGACGGCCTGTTCACCGCGGTGGTGCAGGAACGTTCCAGCGGCGACGTGCTGATGGTCGCCTGGATGGACGACGATGCGCTGGCCCGCACCCTGGAAACCCGTGCGGCAACGTACTTCTCGCGGTCCCGCGGCGAGCAGTGGGTCAAGGGAGCAACCTCCGGGCACACCCAGCACGTGCACTCAGTGTCACTGGACTGCGACGGGGACGCGGTGCTGCTGGTGGTGGACCAGATCGGCGGAGCGTGTCATACCGGGGACCACAGCTGCTTCGACGCCGACCTGCTGCTGGGGCCGGGGGATGGGTGAGTTTCTGCAGTGCCCGGTCGACGTGGCGGCGACCGGCACCGGCCGGCAGGTGTAGAGAACGACAGGTGGCACGGCCCGTTCGGTGACGCCATCACCCGGTGGTTCGAGGGCGGCGACGCCCGCATCGTGCTGTGCCTCTGCCGCCACCGCGGGGTCGACCTCAACGGGTGGGACTGGGGCCCCATGCCGTGGGCGTTCGGCGAACTGGACGTGTGGTTCTGGAACTGGCCGCCGCTGGTGGACGAGTTCATCGACCGGGTGGGCCGGCTGCTGGGACGTCGGATCGTCCGCACCTACCGGAAGTTCTAACGCTCGCCGGGCCGCCTCGACGGAAACCTTCGTCCGACCGAGCCATCTGTGCGGCCCTCCACAGTCGACGCCCCTATCCACAGCCGTGGCCCTGCCCAAAAGGAATGTCAGCCCACCGACCTACAATCGAAACTATGTTCGATGGATTGCTTCCCGATCCGGCGACGCTGGGCGATGTCGACGATTCGACGCTGGTCGGCGCAATCGCCGGGTGGGCCCGGGTGGAGGCCGCCGCGGCGGCGCGCCGACTGGCTGCGGTGGCCGAGCTGGCGGCGCGACGGGTCGACAAGTCCGCCGAACGGGCGCGCTGGGCCTGCGACGACTGGGATGCGGCGGCTGCCGAGGTGGCGGCCGCCTTGCATGTCAGCCACGGCATGGCGTCGAGCCAGATGCACCTCGCGGTCACGCTGCGCAACCGGCTTCCCCGGGTGGGCGGGTTGTTCACCGACGGGTTGATCAGTGCCCGATTGGCGGCGACCATTGCCTGGCACACCACCTTGATCCAGGACGACGAAGCGTTGCGCCTGGTCGACGATGCGCTGGCTCAGGCTGCCACCGCCCTGGGACCGCTCTCGGTCGTCAGGACGGCGGACGCCATCGACTCCCTGGTCGACCGGTACGACCCCGGGGCCCTGCGCCGGAACCGGGTCACCGCCCGCAGTCGGGAGGTGGTGGTCTGCGCGGATGACCGCGAGTCCGGGACGGCGGCGCTCTGGGGGCGGTTGTACTCGGTCGACGCCGCCACGTTGGACCGGCGGCTCACCCAGATGGCACGCGGGGTCTGCGACGGCGATCCGCGCACCGTCGCCCAGCGGCGCGCCGATGCCCTCGGGGCGCTGGCTGCCGGTGCCGAGACGTTGGCGTGCGGTTGTGGGAATTCCGATTGCGCTGCGGGTGGCGGTGACGAACGGGCTGCGGGGGTCGTCATCCATGTGGTGGCCGACACCGCAGCGGTCATCGAGCGGCCCGATCGGCACATGTCCGGCGACGAACCGGCGGCACGGCCGATCACCCTGGACATGACACTTGACGAGGCCCTGGCGCCCGAGCCCGAACCCGACCCGCGGCCGGCGCGTTCGCCCGCGGTGATCGTCGGCGGCGGGACGATTCCGGCGTCGCTGCTCGGCGAGCTGGCGCGTGGTGGCGCCAAAGTCAAGCCCCTCCACCACCCGGTGAACTCACCACCCGAAACCGGCTACCGCCCGTCGGCCGCGCTGGACGCGTTGGTGCGTTGTCGCGACATGACCTGTCGGTTTCCCGGCTGTGATCGGCCCGCCACCCACTGCGATGTCGACCACGCTGTTCCGTACCCGTTCGGGCCGACTCATCCGTCGAATCTGCGTTGCCTGTGTCGAAAACACCACCTTTTAAAGACATTTTGGACCGGCAAGGGCGGCTGGTCGGACCGCCAACTTCCCGATGGCACCATCACCTGGGTGGCGCCGACCGGGCAGGTCTATACCACCCGGCCGGGTAGTCGCTTGTTGTTTCCCGCCCTGTGTCTGGACACGGGCCCACCGGTGTTGCAACCCGCATCTGATCGAGCGGAACACCGCCGCGACGTCATGATGCCGATCCGAAAACGCACCCGCACGCAGGATCGTGCCGCGCGGATCGACGCCGAACGCGCCCTCAACAACGACCACGTCGCGGAACGCAACCGGCCGCCACCCTTTTGACACCCTCGTCGACGCATCCTTGCCACGCGCATTCGGCTATCGCGGCGGTGCTGCTGGGCTTTTTGCCGGTCTTGTACCACCGCCGCTCACCGCGGGGCAGAATGTAGCGGACATGACCCGTCGAAGGAGGCACACCGTGACGGCACGGGGAATTCAGCGCGGCGTGATCTGCGGCCTGGCCACCATCGGCTGCCTGGCCGGCCTGGTCGCCGCACCGCAGGCGGCGGCCGACGACCGCCCGCCCCCCGGCTCGCCGGAGCGCAACTACCTCGAATACCTGGCGCTGCACGGCACGCCCAACGCCACGCCGCAACGGCTGATCGACTTGGGCTACCTGGCCTGCAACGTCCGTCGCGGTGGCGGCTCGGATCAAGATGCGCGGTTGCGTGTCTTCCAGGACTTCTACGCGCACGGGAACCCGCTGACCTGGGCAACCGACTCACCGCATGTGGTCACGGCCGCGGTCGCCACCCTGTGCCCGGATGTCGGCTCGCAAGCCGGCGATCCGTAACCTCAACGCGACCGCAGCAACTCCAGCGCCTTGTCGGCGTGGCTGGCGAAATTGAACTCGCTGGCGATCACCCCGAGCACGGAGCGGTCGGTGTCGATCACGAACGTGGTGCGCTTCACCGGCATCAGCGCGCCGAGCAGCCCGCGTTTCACCCCGAGCTGCGCGGCGACCACACCGTCGGCGTCGGAGAGCAGCGGGTAGCCGAAGTCGTGGGCGTCGGCGAACCTGGCCTGCTTGACGACCGGGTCGGCGCTGATCCCGACGGGGGCGGCGCCCACGTCGGCGAACTCGGACGCGACGTCGCGGAAGTGGCACGCCTCCCGGGTGCATCCCGGCGTCATCGCGGCCGGGTAGAAGAACAGCACCACCGGACCGTCGGCCAGCAGGCTCGCCAGCCGGCGCGGCGTGCCGGTCTGGTCGGGGAGTTCGAAGTCGGCCACCACGTCACCGGTTTTCATGGCCGCCACGCTACGCCGTCCGGCCAGACCCGTGCCCAAAAGTGGCGACCCGCTGCGCCCGACTCCGTCGCGCTTGCGATCGCCACGATCTGGGAAGATGGGCCGGTGCAGACCATCCACGCCGGCACCACCACCCGGGAGGACTTCCGGGCGCTGGCCGCCGGGCACCGCGTCGTGCCGGTGACCCGCAAGGTGCTGGCCGACGCCGAGACGCCGCTGTCGGCGTACCGCAAACTCGGTGGCGGCCGGCCCGGCACCTTCCTGCTCGAATCGGCCGAGAACGGCCGATCCTGGTCGCGGTGGTCGTTCGTCGGCGCCGGGGCGCCGTCGGCGCTGACGGTGCGCGACGGCGCGGCGGTCTGGCTGGGGGTGACCCCGCAGGGCGCGCCCACCGGCGGGGATCCGCTGCGGGCGTTGCGGGAGACGCTCGGCCTGCTGGCCACCGAGCCGCTGCCCGGATTGCCGCCGCTCTCCAGTGGCATGGTGGGCTTCTTCGCCTATGACCTGGTGCGTCGGCTGGAACGGCTGCCCGAACTCGTCACCGACGACCTCAACCTGCCGGATCTGTTGCTGCTGCTGGCCACCGATCTGGCGGCGCTCGACCACCACGAGGGCACCATCACCCTGATCGCCAACGCGGTCAACTGGAACGGCACCGACGAGCGGGTCGACGAGGCCTACGACGACGCGGTGGCGCGGCTGGACGTGATGACCGGGGCGCTGGGTCAGCCGCTGCCCTCGACGGTGGCCACCTTCGACCGGCCCGACCCGCAATACCGGGCGCAGCGCACCGTCGCCGAGTACGGCGCGATCGTGGACCGGCTGGTCGACGACATCGCCGCCGGCGAGGCGTTCCAGGTGGTGCCGTCGCAGCGCTTCGAGATGACGACCCAAGCGGACCCGATCGACGTGTACCGGATGCTGCGGGTGTCCAACCCCAGCCCGTACATGTACCTGCTGCAGGTGCCCGCCGAGGATGGCGCCGCCGTCGCCTTCTCCATCGTGGGATCCAGCCCGGAGGCGCTGGTCACCGTGCAGGACGGCCGGGCCAGCACGCACCCGATCGCCGGCACCCGCTGGCGCGGCCAGACCGAGGAGGAAGACCAGCTGCTGGAGAAGGAGCTGCTGCACGACGACAAGGAGCTCGCCGAGCACCTGATGCTGGTCGACCTGGGCCGCAACGACCTGGGCCGGGTGTGCCGGCCGGGCACCGTGCGCGTCGAGGACTACAGCCACATCGAGCGCTACAGCCATGTCATGCACCTGGTGTCGACCGTCACCGGGCAGCTCGCCGCGGGCCGGACCGCGCTGGACGCGGTGCTGGCCTGCTTCCCGGCCGGCACCCTGTCCGGGGCGCCGAAGGTGCGCGCGATGGAGCTGATCGAAGAAGTCGAGCGGACACGTCGTGGTCTGTACGGCGGGGTGGTCGGCTACCTCGACTTCGCCGGCAACGCCGACTTCGCGATCGCGATCCGCACCGCGCTGATGCGCGACGGCACCGCGTACGTGCAGGCCGGTGGCGGGGTGGTGGCCGACTCCACCGGCCCCTACGAGTTCACCGAAGCGTCCAACAAGGCGCGGGCGGTGCTGGCCGCGATCGCGGCGGCCGAGACCCTGAGCACGCCGGACGGCGGGCCGGCATGACCGGTGCCCACAACGCCCGGTTCGGCATCCGGGCGGCCCAGGTGCTGCTGGTGGCCGCCGGCGGTGCGCTGTGGGGCGCTTCCCGGCTGCCCTGGGTGATCATCCGGTCATCGGACGGGCTCGGCCCGCCGCGGCAGGCCGTCGTCTCCGGTGCGGCTTGGTCGACCGCGCTGGTCCCGCTGGCGTTGCTGGCGCTCGCGGCGGCGGTGGCCACGGTCGCGGTGCACGGGTGGTCGCTGCGGGTGCTGGCGGTGTTGCTTGCGGCGGCCAGCCTGGCGGCCGGGTATCTGGGCATCGGAATGTGGATGCAGGCCGCGGTGACCACCCGAGCCGCGGAGATCGCGGACGTCCCGGCGACCGCACTGGTCGGCGGTGAGCCGCACCATGCGGGCGCGACGCTGACCCTGGCGGCAGCGCTGTGCATGCTGTTCGGTGCCGCCCTGCTGATGCGGGCGGCGGCGGTGAACCGTACCGATTCGGACCGGTATCTGGCCACCGCGGCCCGCCGGTCCAAACAGCGGCGCGACAGCCACGGCTCGCCGGCCGAGCTCTCCGAGCGGATGATCTGGGACGCACTGGACGACGGCCGCGACCCGACCGATCCCGATTCCGGGCCGATCGGCGAGGGGCGGTGACGGTGTCGGAGGTGCGGGTCGTTACCCTTCGATGGACGTCATTGCAGTGCTGTTCGCGACCGCGGGAGAGGAACGGGCAGGCATGAGTTCGGCAACCGTGCTCGACTCCATCATCGCGGGAGTCTGTGCCGATGTTGCCGCCCGCGAAGCCGTCACCAGCATGGCCGCCGTCAAGGTGGCCGCCGAGAAGGCGCCGCCGCCGCTGGACGTGCTGGCCGCGTTGCGGGAGCCCGGCATCGGCGTCATCGCCGAGGTCAAGCGGGCCAGCCCGTCGGCGGGTGAGCTGGCGTCGATCCCCGACCCGGGTCAGCTCGCGTCGGCCTACCAGGCCGGCGGGGCACGGGCGGTGAGCGTGCTGACCGAACAGCGGCGGTTCAACGGATCGCTGGCCGACCTCGACGCGGTGCGGGCCGCGGCCTCCATCCCGGTGCTGCGCAAAGACTTCGTCGTCCAGCCCTACCAGATACACGAGGCGCGGGCCCACGGCGCCGACATGCTGTTGCTGATCGTCGCGGCGCTGGAACAACCGGCGCTGGTGTCGATGCTGGATCGCACCGAATCGCTGGGGATGACCGCCCTGGTCGAGGTGCACACCGAGGAAGAGGCCGATCGCGCCCTCAACGCCGGCGCCAGGGTGATCGGTGTGAACGCGCGAGACCTCACCACCTTGGAGGTGGACCGGGACTGCTTCGCACGGATCGCGCCCGGCCTGCCGACCGATGTGGTCAAGATCGCCGAATCCGGGGTGCGGGGCACCGCCGACCTGTTGGCCTACGCCGGCGCCGGCGCGGACGCGGTGCTGGTCGGGGAGGGCCTGGTCACCGCCAGCGATCCACGGGCAGCGGTTGCCGACCTGGTCACTGCGGGCAGGCATCCGTCGTGCCCGAAGCCGGCTCGCTGACCGGCGATGACTCGCGTGAGCGTCGCCATGCCTGACCGCCACCCCAAGATCGACCTCCCCCCAGCCAGCGCCGGGGTCACCGAGTCGAGCGGCCACGACCCCGACTCACGCGGCCACTTCGGCGTCTACGGCGGCCGGTTCGTCCCCGAGGCGCTGATGGCCGTCATCGACGAGGTGACTTCGGCCTACGACAAGGTCCGTTCCGACCGGGAGTTCCTCGACACCCTCGATCGGCTGCAGGCCAACTACACCGGCCGGCCGTCACCGCTCTACGAGGCGGTCCGCCTCTCCGGCCACGCTGCCGGGGCGCGTCTCTTCCTGAAGCGAGAAGACCTCAACCACACCGGGTCTCACAAGATCAACAACGCACTCGGGCAGGGACTGCTGGCCCGGCAGATGGGGAAGACGCGGGTGATCGCCGAGACCGGGGCAGGCCAACACGGGGTCGCCACCGCGACCGCGTGTGCGCTGCTGGGCCTGGACTGTGTGGTCTACATGGGCGCCGTCGACGTCGAGCGTCAGGCGCTGAACGTGGCCCGCATGCGCATGCTGGGTGCCGAAGTGGTTTCGGTGGAATCCGGCTCGAAGACGTTGAAAGACGCGATCAACGAAGCATTCCGAGACTGGGTCACCAACGCCGGCACCACCTACTACTGCTTCGGCACGGCTGCCGGCCCGCACCCGTTCCCGGTCATGGTGCGCGACTTCCAGCGGGTCATCGGCATGGAGGCGCGGGCGCAGATCCAGGAGCAAGCCGGCCGACTGCCGGACGCGGTGGCGGCGTGCGTCGGCGGCGGGTCGAATGCGATCGGGATCTTCCACGCCTTCCTCGACGATCCCGGGGTCCGGCTGGTCGGCTTCGAGGCGGCCGGAGACGGCGTCGAAACCGGTCGGCACGCCGCGACCTTCACCGGCGGATCGCCAGGGGCCTTCCACGGGTCGTACTCGTATCTGTTGCAGGACGCAGACGGGCAGACCATCGAATCGCATTCGATCTCAGCCGGTTTGGACTACCCCGGGGTGGGTCCGGAGCATGCCTGGCTGCGGGAGAACGGCAGAACCGAATATCGACCGGTCACCGACGCGCAGGCGATGGAGGCGTTCAGCCTGCTGTGCCGGACGGAGGGCATCATCCCGGCGATCGAATCCGCGCACGCGGTGGCCGGTGCGCTGGACCTGGGACGGGAGCTGGGATCGGGTGCGATCGTCGTGATCAGCCTGTCGGGCCGCGGCGACAAGGACGTGGCGACCGCCGCCACGTGGTTGGGGCTGCTGGACGAGGACGGGCAGTCATGACGCGGGTGGGCGAGGCCAGCAGGCTGGCGTCGCTGTTCGACGACTGCCGGCGAGACGGCCGGGCTGCGCTGATCGGGTACCTGCCCACCGGATATCCGGATGTCCCCGGATCGGTCGCGGCGATGACCGCATTGGTCGAGTCCGGCTGTGATCTGATCGAGGTCGGTATCCCGTACTCGGATCCGGGGATGGACGGCCCGACGATCGCCCAGGCCACCGCGGCCGCGCTGAACGGCGGCGTGCGGGTGCGCGACACCTTCGACGCGGTCGAGGCGATCAGCGCCGCCGGTGGTCGCGCGGTGGTGATGACCTACTGGAATCCGGTGCTGCACTATGGGGTTGACGCGTTTGCCCGCGATCTGGCCGCGGCGGGTGGCGTGGGCATCATCACCCCCGATCTGATCGTCGACGAGGCCGAGGAGTGGATGGCCGCGTCGGACCGGCACGATCTGGACCGAATATTTCTGGTGGCACCGTCGTCGACACCGGAACGACTCACGGCCACCGTCGACGCATCGCGCGGATTCGTCTACGCGGCATCGACTATGGGCGTGACCGGCGCTCGGGGCGCGGTGTCGCAGGCCGCCCCGGAGTTGGTTCGCCGGGTGCGTGCGGTCTCCGACATCCCGGTCGGGGTCGGCCTTGGTGTGCGGTCTGGAGACCAGGCCGCCGAGATCGGCGGCTACGCCGACGGGGTCATCGTCGGTTCGGCGCTGGTCGCCGCCCTGACCGATGGGCTGCCCGCACTGCGTGCGCTTACCGCAGAGCTTGCCAATGGTGTGCGCCGAAGGAGTTCGAAGCGATGACGCCGCCCATGCCGACGTTCTTCCCGAGCCCGCCGCGGGGCGTGTGGTACCTCGGGAAGGTCTGGCATCTGAACCTCGGGTCCTTTCACCTCGACATCGGTCCGGTGCCGATCCGGGCGTATGCGCTGTGCATCATCGTCGGCATCATCGTCGCGCTGCTGATCGGCGACCGGCGCTGGCGGGCGCGCGGTGGCGACGCCGGGGTGATCTACGACATCGCACTGTGGGCCGTGCCGTTCGGCCTGGTCGGCGGTCGGTTGTATCACCTGATGACCGATTGGCGGACGTACTTCGGCGAGGGCGGCGCAGGCCTGGGCGCGACGGTGCGGATCTGGGACGGTGGACTGGGAATCTGGGGTGCGGTCGCCCTCGGTGGGGTGGGCGCATGGATCGCGTGCCGACGACGCGGCATCCCGCTGCCGGCGTTCGGCGACGCGGTTGCGCCGGCGATCGTGCTGGCGCAGGCGATCGGCCGGATCGGTAACTACTTCAACCAGGAGCTGTACGGCCGGGAGACGGCGCGTCCGTGGGGGATGGAGATCTTCTGGCGCCAGGACCCGGTGGGGATGCGCGATCCGCACCTGCTCGACGGCGTGTCGACCGGACAGCTTTACCGGGTGGTGGAGCCCACATTTCTGTATGAATTGATCTGGAATGTCCTGGTTTTCGTCGTGCTGATCGTCGCGGACCGCCGATTCACGCTGGGCCACGGGCGACTCTTCGCTCTCTACGTCGCCGGTTACTGCGTCGGGCGATTCGGTATCGAACTGCTGCGGGCCGATACCGCGACGCACATCGCCGGGATCCGAATCAACTCGTTCACCTCCGCGTTTGTCTTCATCGGCGCGGTCGTCTACTTCCTGGTGGCGCCGAAGGGCCGAGAGAATCCGGACGCGCTGGGCGGCTCCTGGGACGAAGAACTGCAGGAAGGTGAGCTTCCCATTCCCGAGCAGGAGCTCGTCGGGGCCGCGGTCGGTCGCGGGTCAGCGCTGGACGCGTCGCTGCAGCCGCTCTCCGACGACGCGATCGACGACCTGTGGGCGGCTAGTGAGGCCGAACCGGAGCTGGAGGCCGGTGACTGGGAGCCAGAACCGGAGATCGACCAGGTCACAGCGGAACTGGCCGTAACCGAGCCCGAGGCGGAGCCCGAAGCGGAGCCTGAGACCGAGGAGCCGGAGGCGGAGACCGAGGAGCCGGAGGTGGAGGCCGAGGAGCCCGCGGAAGATTCCGGGGAGCCCGAAGCGGAGACCGAACCCGCCGACGAGGCTGGTGCCGAGGCGGAGACCGAGGAGCCCGAGGCGGAGACCGAGGAGCCGGAGGCGGAGACCGAGGAGCCCGCGGAAGACTCCGGGGAGCCCGAAGCGGAGACCGAACCCGCCGACGAGGCTGGTGCCGAGGCGGAGACCGAGGAGCCGGAAGCAGGGACCGCGGCGGCGTCGCGCGAACCCGAATCCGAAACACCCGAAGCCGATGACGACGCAGCGCTCGGCGTGGCGGCCGAAGACGCCGCCGAACCGGAAAATGCTGCCGCTGAAGGTGAATCCGACGGCATGCCCGCCGTCGAGCAGCCGCAGGAGCCGGCCGATTCCGCCGACGCCGCAGCGACGCAGACCGAAAAGCCGCGCCGATTCCGGTGGGGACGCCGTGGCAGATAACCGTGGCAGATAAGGCGCCGCCGCGCGCCGGCGCCTGCCGTCGCGCGCCCGCGCCGGCTACGTTGCCTATGCTGTCGTCGTGACTAGGCGCGGGAAGATCGTCTGTACCCTCGGCCCGGCGACCCGCAGCGCGGAGATGGTGCGGTCGCTGGTGGAGGCGGGCATGGACGTCGCCAGACTGAACTTCAGCCACGGCGAGCACGCCGACCATCAGGCGGCGTACGAGCGGGTACGCGAGGCCTCCGACGCCAGCCAGCGCGCGGTCGGCATCCTCGCCGATCTCCAGGGACCGAAAATCCGGTTGGGGCGCTTCGTCGACGGCCCCACCTTCTGGGCCAACGGCGAGACCGTGCGGATCACCGTCGCCGACTGCGCCGGCAACCACGACCGGGTGTCGACCACCTACAAGGAGTTGGCCCAAGACGCCGCCCCCGGTGACCGGGTTCTGGTCGACGACGGCAAGGTGGCGCTGGTCGTCGAGCACATCGACGGCGACGACGTGGTGTGCACGGTCACCGAAGGCGGGCCGGTCAGCGACCACAAGGGCCTGTCACTGCCCGGGATGAAGGTCTCGGCACCGGCGATGTCGGAGAAAGACATCAGCG
>NZ_JBYCLB010000326.1:0-5869 GCF_057473705.1 Mycobacterium sp. TH-M15
CCAGCAGATTTCCTCAAAGCGTGGGGGGTAGTTAAAAAAGTTGTGACCTTCCTTGTGCGGGTCGGGCCGCGGGCGCCCGGGTCGAGGTGGTTGAACGAGATGGTGTGGCCAAGATCGCAGTGGGTCGCCGGCCGACTGCATCCCGGGAAACGGCAGGTCGGGTCTCGGCACCGGATCGCCCGGCCAGCGCCAGCGACGGTTGGTAGCGCAGCGCGACCGCTGAATCGACGGCGTCGTCCAGAATCCGTTGTGCCGCAGCCGCCGCCGGCTCACGCGCCCGACGGCTACCAGATGCCGATCAGGAGGGCGGCAGCTTTCTGCCCGTCGGTCCACGGCAGTTTACCGTGCCCGTGGATCGAGGGCGACCATCATCTGCCCGGCGCGCAGACGATCACCGCCGGCAAGATCGACTGCGGGCGCCCGAATTGGGTGTGGACGGAACGGACCGCGGCTAAACCACCCAGATCGCCTGCGCGGCAGGGCTGCCCAGGTCGACCAGCGTCTCGTCGCCGTCGGCGGGCAGCATCGCCACCGACATGATCCCGGCGAACTCCCGGCGGGTCCGCACCCGCAGCCGGGAGTCCAGGCTGATCCCCACGCCGTCGAAGTAACGCAGCATCTCCGGGTCGGCGTCGGAGATGCGGGCGACGGTCACCGTGTCGCCGTCGCGGCACGCCCACAGCTGGCGAGCCGGCGGGGACGGCACCTGCCCGTCCAGCGCCGGGATCGGATCGCCGTGCGGGTCGCGCCGCGGCGACCCCAGCTTGGCGTCGATGCGGTCCATCAACCGATCGGAGACCGCGTGCTCGAGCACCTCGGCCTCGTCGTGCACCTCGTCCCAGCCGTAGCCGAGCTCCTGGACCAGGAACGTCTCCAGCAGCCGGTGCCGGCGCACCATCGCCAGCGCCGCCTGCCTGCCGTGGGCGGTCAGCGTTACCGCACCGTACTTCTCGTGGTCGACCAGGCCCTGTTCGGCGAGTTTTCGAATGGACTCCGACGCGGTGCTGGCCGACACGCCGATCTTCTCGGCCAGCATCTTGGTGCTCACCCGCTCCGGCGACCATTCCTGAGCGGTCCAGATGACCTTCAGATAGTCCTGCGCGACCGTGCTCAGGCCGCCGGATTCCTGCTGGGGGCTCACGAAACGACAGTTTAGGCTGGCGATCGTGCAGCGATGGCGTGGCCAGGGCGAGATCCCCACGGACTGGGGTCGGTGCGTGCTCACCATCGGGGTCTTCGACGGGGTGCACCGCGGCCACGCGACGCTGATCGAGCGTGCGGTGCGCTCCGGTCGGATTCACCGGGTGCCGACGGTGCTGATGACCTTCGACCCGCACCCGATGGAGGTGGTGTACCCGGGCAGCCACCCGGCGCAGCTGACGACGCTGACTCGCCGCGCCGAGCTGGTCGAGCGGGCCGGGATCGACGTCTTCCTGGTCATCCCGTTCACCCACGACTTCATGCGGCTCACCCCGGACCGCTACATCCACGAACTGCTGGTCGAGCACCTGCACGTGGTTGAGGTGGTGGTGGGTGAGAACTTCACCTTCGGCCGGAAGGCGGCCGGCACCGTCGACACCCTGCGCCGGGCCGGTGATCAGTTCGGCTTCGCGGTGGAGTCGGTCTCGCTGGTCTCCGAACATCACGACAGCCAGTCCATCACCTTCTCGTCGACCTACATCCGGTCCTGCGTCGACGCCGGTGACATGGTCGCGGCGGCCGAGGTGCTCGGCCGGCCGCACCGGGTGGAGGGGGTGGTGGTGCGCGGCGAGGGCCGGGGCAAGGTGCTGGGCTTCCCGACCGCCAACGTGGCGCCGCCGATGCACGCGGCGATCCCCGCCGACGGGGTGTACGCCGCGTGGTTCACCGTGCTCGGGTCGGGTTCGGGCCCCGGAACGCTGGCGCCGGGCCAACGGTACCCCGCGGCGGTCTCGATCGGCACCAACCCGACGTTCTCCGGCCGCACCCGCACCGTCGAGGCGTTCGTCCTGGACGCCAGCGTCGACCTGTACGGCCAGCACGTGGCCGTCGATTTCGTCGACCGGATCCGCGGCCAGCACACGTTCGCCTCCGCCGACGACCTGGTCACCGCGATGAACGACGACGTCGATCGGACCCGGGCGTTGCTGGGCGCCGACTGACGATTGGGTGGACCCGTCCGGCGCTGCTAGGCTGGCTGCCCGGCGCGTGCTGCAGTTCGCGGTGGCCGCCCGTTATCCGATGTTCGCGGACCGATTGATGGAGATGCTGGCGTGGCACTGACGGCCGAGCAGAAAAAAGAGATCCTGAGCAGCTACGGGCTGCACGAGACCGACACCGGTTCGCCGGAGGCGCAGGTCGCGATGTTGACGAAACGGATCACCGACCTCACCGAGCATCTCAAGGTGCACAAGCACGACCACCACTCGCGGCGTGGGCTGCTGCTGCTGGTCGGCCGGCGCCGGCGGCTGCTGAAGTACCTGGCCCAGGTCGACGTAGCCCGCTACCGCTCGCTGATCGAGCGGCTCGGCCTGCGCCGCTGACCGCGTGGGCGTGCATCGCCCGGGCGGGAGCGCGGCGCCGTGGGTAGCGCCGCTGACCTGGCGCGGCCGGTCGGCCCGGTGGGCGGGGCCGTGTACAGTAAGAACGTTCTGGGCGGTATTCGGCCCGGACAACGGTGCGGTTCGCGCAGCTTCGCGTGCTCCGCTCCGGTGCGTCACGACGGGACACCTTCCCGGACCAGCCAGACCTGAGTCGGGCGGTCTTCGGTAGTGGCAGCCGGGTCTGATCGGATGGATCCGGCCGCTTCGATCGACGGCCGTAGCCGCATCCAGGTTCTCGCTGGTCGCCCGTGACGGCGCGAAACAGCTGAATGAACCCAGAGAGGCTGCGCGGACGTCCATGTCTGTAGCTGAAATTGAAGAGGGCGTGTTCGAGTCGACCGCCACCATCGACAACGGGAGCTTCGGCACCCGGACCATCCGTTTCGAGACCGGCCGACTGGCCCAGCAGGCCGCCGGCTCCGTCGTCGCCTACCTGGACGACGAGACCATGCTGCTGTCGGCGACCACCGCCAGCAAGGCGCCGAAGGAGCACTTCGACTTCTTCCCGCTCACCGTCGACGTGGAAGAGCGGATGTACGCCGCCGGCCGGATTCCCGGCTCGTTCTTCCGGCGTGAGGGCCGACCGTCCACCGACGCGATCCTGACCTGCCGGCTCACCGACCGCCCGCTGCGCCCGTCGTTCGTCGACGGCCTGCGCAACGAGGTCCAGGTGGTGGTGACGGTGCTGAGCCTGGATCCCAACGACCTGTACGACGTGGTGGCGATCAACGCCGCGTCGGCCTCCACCCAGCTGGCCGGGCTGCCGTTCTCCGGCCCGGTCGGCGCGGCGCGGGTGGCGCTGATCGACGGCACCTGGGTGGCGTTCCCGACCGTCGAGCAACTGGAGCGGGCGGTCTTCGACATGGTGCTGGCCGGCCGGATCGTCGGCTCCGCCGACGGAGACACAGACGTCGCGATCATGATGGTCGAAGCCGAGGCCACCGAGAACGTGGTCGAGCTGATCGACGGCGGCGCCCAGGCGCCGACGGAGACCGTGGTGGCCGAAGGCCTGGAGGCCGCCAAGCCGTTCATCGCCGTGCTGTGCAAAGCCCAGCAGGAGCTGGCCGACGCCACCGGAAGGTCGGGGAAACCGGGGCACGAGTACCCCGTCTTCCCCGCCTACGGCGACGACGTGTACTACGCGGTGGCCTCGGTGGCCACCGACGAACTGGCCAAGGCGCTGACCATCGCCGGCAAGGCCGAGCGCGACGAGCGCACCGACGAGATCAAGGCGGAAGTATTGGAGCGGCTCACTGGCGCCTCAGGAACCTACGAGGGCCGTGAGAAGGAGATCGGCGCGGCCTACCGCAGCCTGACGAAGAAGCTGGTCCGGCAGCGCATCCTGACCGACCACTTCCGCATCGACGGCCGCGGCGTCACCGACATCCGGGCGCTGAGCGCCGAGGTCGCGGTGGTGCCCCGGGCGCACGGCAGCGCGCTGTTCGAGCGCGGCGAGACCCAGATCCTCGGGGTGACCACCCTGGATATGGTCAAGATGGCCCAGCAGATCGACTCGCTCGGGCCGGAGAAGACCAAGCGCTACATGCATCACTACAACTTCCCGCCGTACTCCACCGGTGAGACCGGCCGGGTCGGCTCGCCGAAGCGCCGGGAGATCGGCCACGGCGCGCTCGCCGAGCGGGCGCTCGTTCCGGTGCTGCCCAGCGTCGAGGAGTTCCCGTACGCCATCCGCCAGGTGTCGGAGGCGCTGGGCTCCAACGGCTCCACGTCGATGGGCTCGGTCTGCGCCTCCACGCTGGCGCTGCTCAATGCCGGGGTCCCGCTGAAGGCGCCGGTGGCCGGCATCGCGATGGGCCTGGTCTCCGACGACATTGAAGTTGAAGCGGTTGATGGCACAAAATCGACCGAGCGCCGGTTCGTCGCCCTCACCGACATCCTCGGCGCCGAGGACGCCTTCGGCGACATGGACTTCAAGGTCGCCGGCACCAAGGAATTCGTCACCGCGCTGCAGCTGGACACCAAGCTGGACGGGATCCCGTCCACGGTGCTGGCCGGTGCTCTCGCCCAGGCCAAAGACGCCCGGCTGACCATCCTGGAGGTGATGGCCGAGGCGATCAGCGAACCCGATGAGATGAGCCCGTACGCGCCCCGGGTCACCACCATCCGGGTGCCGGTGGACAAGATCGGCGAGGTGATCGGGCCGAAGGGCAAGATCATCAACGCGATCACCGAGGAGACCGGCGCCCAGATCTCCATCGAGGACGACGGCACCGTCTTCGTCGGCGCCACCGACGGCCCGTCCGCGCAGGCCGCGATCGACAAGATCAACGCGATCGCCAACCCGCAGCTGCCCAAGGTCGGCGAGCGGTTCCTGGGCACCGTGGTCAAGACCACCGACTTCGGCGCGTTCGTCTCGCTGCTGCCGGGCCGCGACGGCCTGGTGCACATCTCCAAGCTGGGCCGCGGCAAGCGGATCGCCAAGGTCGAGGACGTGGTGAAGGTCGGCGACAAGCTGCGGGTGGAGATCGCCGACATCGACAACCGCGGAAAGATCTCGCTGATCCCGGTCGACGAGGATTCAGCCGACGCAGCGAAACCAGCCGACGCCGGCGCACCATCAACCGATGCCGCGGCCGCCGGCAGCTGACCCGCATCTCTCCCGGATCCGCCGCAGCACGCTGCCCGGCGGGTTGCGGGTGGTCACCGAGTACCTGCCCGCGTCGCGTTCGGCGTCGGTGGGGGTGTGGGTCGGTGTCGGGTCGCGCGACGAGGGCCGTAGCGTCGCCGGCGCGGCGCACTTCCTGGAGCACCTGCTGTTCAAGGCCACCCCGACCCGCACCGCGACCGGGATGGCGCAGGCGATGGACGCCGTCGGCGGTGAGCTGAACGCGTTCACCGGTAAGGAGCACACCTGCTACTACGCGCACGTGCTGGACACCGATCTGGAGCTGGCCGTCGACGTGGTCAGCGACGTCGTCCTGAACGGCAGCTGCGCCGTCGACGACGTGGAGCTGGAACGCGACGTGGTGCTCGAGGAGATCGCGATGCGCGACGACGACCCCGAGGACGCCCTGGGCGACGTGTTTTTGTCGACGCTGTTCGGTGCCCATCCGCTCGGCCGGCCGGTGATCGGCACCGTGGCGTCGGTGTCGGCGATGACCCGGGCGCAGCTGCGCTCGTTCCACCTGCGCCGGTACACCCCGGAGCGGATGGTGGTCGCGGTGGCCGGCAACGTCGACCACGACGCGGTGCTGGCGCTGGCGCGGCGGCACTTCGGCCCGCGACTGGTCCGCGGCCGGCGTCCGTCGGCGCCGCGCAAGGGCGCC
>NZ_JBYCLB010000327.1:0-2385 GCF_057473705.1 Mycobacterium sp. TH-M15
TCGATGTCGGGGAGTTGTCCGGGTTCTGTGGTTTCTGTGGCCATGGGTTGGGGCTCCGCATTCTCGCTGTTGGTGGGTTCTGGTTCCATCCGTGTTCGGGCCTCACGCAACAGCCGAGCCCCGGACCCGGATGCGGACCGCGGGGCTCTGGAGAGCAGCTACGCCGCGGGTACCGCCGACCGGCACCCGTAGAAAAATCGCAGCTGCGGATTGAGCACGGATCGAGTCTGCCACCACGTGCCGTGCCAGCGCAAAGGCTGGCGTGCAATGGCGGTAGGTTGAGGCTGAGATGAGTGTGCACCCGACCCTCGACACCGGACACCTGCTCGACGGCCTCAACCCGCAGCAACGCCGGGCGGTGCTGCACCAGGGGTCGCCGCTGCTGATCGTGGCCGGCGCTGGTTCGGGGAAGACGGCGGTGCTGACCCGGCGGATCGCCTACCTGCTGGCCGCCCGGGACGTCGGCGTCGGGCAGGTGCTGGCCATCACCTTCACCAACAAGGCCGCCGCGGAGATGCGCGAGCGGGTGGTCGCGCTGGTGGGGCCGCGAGCGCGGGCGATGTGGGTGTCGACGTTCCACTCGGCCTGCGTGCGGATCCTGCGCAACCAGGCGTCGGTGCTGCCGGACCACAACTCCAACTTCTCAATCTACGACGCCGACGACTCGCGCCGGCTGCTGCTGATGATCGGCCGGGACATGGGCCTGGACGTCAAACGGCACTCGCCGCGGCTGCTGGCCACCGCGATCTCCAACCTGAAGAACGAGCTGATCGACCCGGACCGGGCGCTGAGCGACCTCGCCGAGGACTCCGACGACCTGAGCCGGGTCACCGCGGCTGTCTACGCCGAGTACCAGCGCCGGCTGCGGACCGCCAACGCGATGGACTTCGACGACCTGATCGTCGAGACGGTCGGGATCTTGCAGGCCTTCCCGCAGGTCGCCGCGCACTACCGGCGGCGGTTCCGGCACATCCTGGTCGATGAGTACCAGGACACCAACCACGCCCAGTACGTGCTGGTGCGCGAGCTGGCCGGACACGGGGGAGGCGAGCCGAAGCCGGGACCGCCGCATGACCCCGGCGGTCTCAGCGCCGAGGCCGACGACGTGCCGCCGGCCGAGCTGTGCGTGGTCGGGGATGCCGACCAGTCGATCTACGCGTTCCGCGGCGCCACCACCAGGAACATCGAGGATTTCGAACGCGACTACCCGGACGCGACGACGATCCTGCTGGAGCAGAACTACCGGTCCACCCAGAACATCCTCTCCGCGGCCAACTCGGTGATCGCCTGCAACGCCGGACGCCGGGAGAAGAGGCTGTGGACCGACGCCGGTGAGGGCGAGCTGATCGTCGGCTACGTCGCCGACAACGAGAACGACGAGGCCAGGTTCGTGGCCGTGGAGATCGACACGCTGGCCGAGGCCGGGGAGGTCAACTTCAACGACGTCGCGGTGTTTTACCGGACCAACAACGCGTCGCGGTCGCTGGAGGAGGTGTTCATCCGCGCCGGCATCCCGTACCGGGTCGTCGGCGGCCTGCGGTTTTACGAGCGCAAGGAGATTCGCGACGTCATCGCCTACCTGCGGGTGCTGGACAACCCCGGCGACACGGTCAGCCTGCGGCGCATCCTCAACACCCCGCGGCGCGGCATCGGCGACCGGGCCGAGGCCTGCGTGGCCGCCTACGCCGAGAGCGCCGGAATCGGTTTCGCCGGGGCGCTGGCCGCCGCGGCGACCGGCGACGTGCCGGCGCTGAACGCCCGTGCGCAGAACGCGATTGCCGGCTTCGTCGAACTGATGGCAGAGCTGCGGGAGCGGTTCAACCCGGCCGAAGGAGATCTGGGCGAGCTCGTTGATGCGGTGCTGAACCGCACCGGGTATCGCGGCGAGCTGGAATCCTCGACCGACCCGCAGGATCTGGCGCGACTGGACAATCTCAACGAACTCGTCAGCGTCGCACATGAATTCGGCATCGATCGGGATAATGCGCTGGCCGACACCGAAGCCGGAGAAGACGTCCCCGACGCCGGGGTGCTCGCCGAGTTCCTGGAGCGGGTGTCGCTGATCGCCGACGTCGACGAGTTGCCGGAGCACGGCGCCGGCGTGGTCACCCTGATGACGCTGCACACCGCCAAAGGGCTGGAGTTCCCGGTGGTGTTCGTAACCGGTTGGGAGGACGGCATGTTCCCGCACATGCGGTCGCTGGGGGACGTGCGGGAACTCTCCGAGGAGCGGCGGCTCGCCTACGTCGGCATCACCCGGGCCCGCCAGCGTCTCTACCTGAGCCGGGCCAAGGTCCGCTCGTCGTGGGGACAGCCGATGCTGAACCCGGAATCCCGCGTCCTGCGGGAGATCCCGCAGCAGCTGATCGACTGGCGACGCACCGA
>NZ_JBYCLB010000328.1:0-1677 GCF_057473705.1 Mycobacterium sp. TH-M15
GCGATCCGGTCGATCACCTCCGAGAACTGCGCCCACCACCGGTCAGGGTCTACGCTGGCAGCCGCGGCGGCCGCGGCATATTCAGTAGTTGTCACAAACTCCGAACAATGCCCCGGCCACCGCTTCTACCAGCGTAGACACGCCGAAACACTCCAACCCCGAACTACGGCTGCAGTACTAGCACCGGCGTGGTGTCGACCACCCCGCCGAAGTGCCCGCCCCGCATGACCACCGGTCACCCCGTTCGCCGCTTCCCGCGGCAGCGTTCGCGCTTTGCTGGCGGGCGCCGCGAGTGCGGCTTTCCCGACGTGCTTCAGGTCGCGCCCCAGCTGTCCCAGAAGGTGACGGTTTCCGCGGGGGGTCGCGCTGCCGGGTGGAATTCGGTGCCGATCGTGTAAGCCACCGGGAACAGCGCGGCCTGAGTGACCGTGTCGGGGATGCCGAGCAACTCGGCGACGCGCTTCTCCTGGGCCAGATGCATCGTCGTCCACACCGATCCCAGCCCGCGGGATCGCAGGGCGAGCATGAAGCTCCAGCCGGCGGGAATGATCGACGCCCACGCCGAGGCCGCGATCAGCAGGCTGCTTCCGTCGAAACGACGCTCGAGGCAGGGGATGACGTGCACCGGGACCCGGGCCAGGACCTCAGTCAGGCCCAGCGCGCTCTCGTAGACGCGCCGCGTCTGCGGATCGGGTGCGGTCTCGGCGGCCTGCGCCAGGTATTGGGCACCGACGCCGCGGTAGGTGTCCGCGATCGCGGCCCGCTTGTCGGCGTCGGTGACCACCAGCCAGCGCCAGTCCTGCGCGTTGCTTGCCGTGGGCGCCTGGATCGCCAGCCGGATGCATTCGAGGACCACTTCGCGCCCGACCGGCCGGTCCAGGTCGAGGCGCTTGCGCACCGCGCGGGTGGTGGTCAGCAACTCGTCGACCGAGGCGATGTCCATGCCGTCCTTCCCACCCGTTACCGAGCCGAGCAAACCAGATGCCCGCCCCGGCTGTCTACACCGCCGGTGGCGCCGTCGCGCGGTTCAGGATTCGGGTGGCGTCGCAGACCATCTCACCGACGATGCCGCCGGCCGGGCGCACGTCGCGGATGCGTCCTATCGCCTCGCCGACGAGCACGGTGACGACGTCGAAAACATCTGCGTCGAGCTCCTTCTGGAAGGCGTTCACCATCTCCGGCAGGAGCTCCCGCAGGCCCGCCTCGTCGCCATGCCACGCCTCGATGAACGCGTTGCTCACCAGCCGCGCATCGTAGCCGTCGGGCCAATCCTTCTGGCGCACAAAGTCATAGACCCGGGTGCGGAGGGTGTCGTCGCCACTGGCCGCGATGCCCCGAAGGTGGGCCCGCCGCGACACCAACGCCTCGGGGGATGCCCAGAACCTGGTGCCGACGAGCGCGCCGTCAGCCCCGAGCGCCAGCGCCGCCGCCAGCCCGCGGCCGTCGGCGACCCCGCCGGCGGCCACCACCAGCGTTTCGGGGGAGCGTTCGGCGACGAGGTCGACGACGTCGGGCACCAACGTGAAGGTCGAGCGCGCGCTCATCCCGTGCCCGCCCGCCTCGCCGCCCTGAGCCACCACGACGTCCGCGCCGGCATCCAGGGCCCGGCGCGCCTGCTCGAGGTTCTGCACCTGGGCGGTGAGCGGAACACCGGCCGCGCGGATGCGATCGGCGAAC
>NZ_JBYCLB010000329.1:0-4651 GCF_057473705.1 Mycobacterium sp. TH-M15
TCGGACCAGTTCCATGACACCGAAGGCGACGACCATCCCGGTCACATTCGCGCAGACGTTGACGACGTCGTTGTCCAGCCACCGCCATCCGGAGAGCGACCGGCCCGGCACGTCGCAGTGGGTGCGGTCTTCCACGGTGGTCTGACACGCCGGACAGACGAAGCGGCCTTGCGCCGTGGCGCCGAGCAGAGAATCCACCAGCGATCCGGCGATCCCGGAAACCAGGCCGACCACGACGATCACCGGACCGGTGAACAGCGCACCGAAGCCGCCGACCGCCAGCGCCCCGAGCACCGACGCCGCCGATCCCAGTGGTGAGACCGCGCCCGAGGTGCCCTTCGGGGCCGGTCGGCCGGTGCGCAGCGAGAGCGGCATTCGCGTTGAGAAGCGCCCGATTTCGGAGGCCCAGGAGTCCGCGATCGAGGCCGCGATCCCGCCGATGTACACCGCGAACCAGACCCGGTCGCCGGTCAGCGCGTAGCCGACCGCCGGGGCCATAAGCGGCAGTGCGGCGTTCACGATCACCTGACTCAAGCCCCGCAGACTGCCGGTCTTGGCCGGCCGCCGGTACGCGGTCAGCAGGCTGGTGACGGCGAAGAAGACGGCGGCCGGCAGCAGCCAGACCCAGCCGGCCAGCGCAACCGCGGTCGCCGCCACCAGCCCGCCGCCGATCGAGCCGGGGGTGTCCAGCCAACCGAACCGCACCAGAAACGGGACGATCGCGCAGCCGAAGCCGGTCGCGATCACCCAGCGCAGCGCATCCGCGGCCGGCAGCGTGTGGCCGAGCTGCAACGCCATGGCGACCCACGGGGTGATCAGCAGGTTGTCCAGCGCCGGCACCACGATCAGCTCCATGGCAGCCGTCGTCACCGCGATGAACACCGAAATCGCGACGGCCACCGAAATGCTCGTCTTGAAACCGACCACGCAACATGCCAGCGACACCGCGAACGACAGCGCCACGAAGACGACCGATCCCTCCAGCGAGCGCACCGCCCCGCTGGCGGCCACCTGTATCCGGCCGAAGCGGTTGCCGACCAGCGCCGCCCCGGCGTCGGCCAGCCCGAGCACCAGCAGGCCGCCGGCGATCGCGACCCGGTCCGGCCAGAAAGCCAGCACCGCGACGAGGGCACCGCCGGCGAACCCGACCAGCCCGTAATCGCGGGACCGGGTGCCGTCGAAGACGCCCGAGACCGGTACCAGGCCCTTCTCCACGATGAACGCCAGCGCCACCGTGGCGACGGCGAGAACGCCGACCACCACCGCCTTGCCGGACAACTGGAAGGCGGCCAGCGCGGCGAACACCCCGCAGAGCGCGTGCGGAATCTTCCGGGTGACCATCGGACCCGCTCCGATTCGCAGCAGCAGCCGTCCGATCACGGTGAGGACAACGGCGATGAGAAGTGTTCCACCTCCGGCGGTTGCGAGGTCGTGTCGGAACAGCGGCGTCACTCGGGATAGTCCAGCGGTACTCGCAGCGCGCTCATCGTCGCCGCCAGTGCGTCGTACTGGGTCGTCAGCATGGCGAACTCGATCAGCCGGGGCCGGTCGAGGTGCTGCGCCAACGCCTGCCAGGTGGTGTCCGACAGCGTCCGGGTGCCCACCAGTTCGTCGGCGGCGATGAGCAGTGTCCGCTGCCGGTCGGTCAGCCCGTCGGCGCCGGGCCCGGCGAAGATGCGGGCCTGGGTCACGTCGTCGAGGCCGGCCTTGCGGGCGATGCGGCGGTGGTGCTGGAGTTCGTACTCGCAGTCGCGCAGGTGGCCGACGCGCAGGATCACCAGCTCGGTGTCGCGCTTGGGCAGCCTGCCGCCGTACAGCAGGATCCCGCCGAACGGCAGCCAGAACCACATCATCCGCCGGTGCTGGCCCAGGGTGGTGAACAGGTGCATGCGCGGCACCGATTCGCGGCGGGCCGCGAGCTTGCAGAGCACCCAGTTGACGACGCCCAGGTCGCGGAGGCCGGGAGCGGCGGGGATG
This sequence comes from Mycobacterium sp. TH-M15, assembly GCF_057473705.1. Classification (NCBI taxonomy): domain Bacteria; kingdom Bacillati; phylum Actinomycetota; class Actinomycetes; order Mycobacteriales; family Mycobacteriaceae; genus Mycobacterium; species Mycobacterium sp. TH-M15. The sequence goes on from NZ_JBYCLB010000329.1 coordinate 1,978, forward strand.
CGCGCTACGTCTTTCATCCCTGTTGCTTTACCAGGTACGGCGACACGGTGCTGCGGTGTTCGTCAAGATCGAGGTCGCGGCCGAGCGCGGGGAACGCCCGCTGCGGGCAGTTGTCCCGTTCGCAGACCCGGCAGCCGGCGCCGATCGGGGTGGCGTTCCCGCCGGACAGATCCAGCCCGTCGGAGTAGACCAGCCGGTGACCGTGCCGCAGTTCGCAGCCCAGCCCGATCGCGAACATCTTACCCGGCTGGCCGTACCGGGAGGCGCGGCGTTCGACGGTGCGCGCCACCCACAGGTACTTCCGTCCGTCGGGCATCTCGGCGATCTGCACCAGAATCTTTCCCGGGTTCGCGAACGTCTCGTAGACGTTCCACAGCGGGCAGGTGCCGCCACTGGACGAGAAGTGGAACCCGGTGGCGGACTGGCGTTTCGACATGTTCCCTGCCCGGTCAACCCGGACGAACGAGAACGGGACGCCACGCATCGACGGTCGCTGCAGGGTGGACAGCCGGTGGCAGGTGGTCTCGTAGGAGACCCGGTAGAACGCCGAGAGCCGCTCGATGTCGTAGCGGAACTTCTCCGCGCTGTCGTGGAACTGCCCGTACGGCAACACGATCGCCGCGGCGTAGTAGTTGGCCTGCCCCAGCTGGGCCAGCGTGCGCGAATCCTTGGAGGTGAACTTGCCGGCGGTGACCATCTCGTCGATCAGGCCGTCGAACTCCAGGTAGGCAAGCTCGGCGGCCATCTTGAACACCCGCTGCCCCCAGGACAGGTGGTTGCTGATGTCCAGCGTTCGGGTCTGCGCGTCGTACCGGTGCAGCAGGGTTTCGCCCAGGTCGATCCGTCGGTTGATGTGCACGCCGTGCACGTCGGTGAGCCGGTTGGCCAGCTCGACGGCCAACTCGCCCTGGTGTCGGCGCATCTGGGTGGCCAGGTCTTCGGCGGCGGTGTCGAGTTCGTGCAGGTAGTTCTGCCGCTGGTAGAAGTAGTCGCGGACTTCCTCGTGCGGCATCGTGATCGCGCCGGTGCCGCTGCCGTCGGAATGCCGCTCCTCGGTCGCGGCGGCCAGCTGGGCGGTGGTGATCCGATACCGGCGGTGCAGTCCCACCATCGCCCGGGCCAGCTTGGGGTGGGAGCCGACCAGCTCGGTGAGTTCGCCCAGGTCGGCGTCGGCGTCGAGGTCGCGGTCCAGGGTGACCTCGCGCAGCTCGGCGACCAGCCGGGTTTCGTCGCGGGATGCGAAGAAGGTGCTGTCCACCCCGAACACCTCGGTGATCCGCAGCAGCACCGGCACGGTGAGCGGCCGCACGTCGTGCTCGATCTGGTTGAGGTAGCTCGGCGAGATCTCCAGCAACTGGGCCAGCGCCGCCTGGCTCAGCCCGCGTTCGCTACGAAGTTTACGCACCCGGGAGCCGGCGTAGGTCTTCGCCATCCCGCCACCGTACCCGCTGCGAAGACCCTCTTCGCAGCGTTGGCAACGGCCGCGCGTTTGATGGCGTGCCCGCGCCTTTGGCATGATCACGCTGGGCGGCAACCGGGGATCAGGGGAGCGGATGGCAGCAAACGAAGCGGGGCAGCGCAGCGGCCTGGGCAAGGTTTTGATGCCGGTTCCCGACCCGCACCCCGACGTCTTCGACCGGCAGTGGCCGCTGCGGGTGGCCGATATCGACCGCGCTGGCCGGCTGCGGTTCGACGCGGCCGCCCGGCACATCCAGGACATCGGTCAGGATCAGCTGCGCGAGCTGGGTTTCGAGGCCACCCATCCGTTGTGGATCGTCCGGCGGACCATGATCGACCTGGTCCGGCCGATCGAGTTCCAGGACATGCTGCGGGTGCGCCGCTGGTGTTCGGGGACGTCGAACCGCTGGTGCGAGATGCGGGTTCGCATCGACGGGCGCAAGGGCGGCCTGGTCGAATCCGAGGCGTTCTGGATCAACATCAACCGGGAGACGCAGGGCCCGGCGCGGATCGCCGACGACTTCATCGCCGGACTGCAGCGGACCACCAGCGTCGACCGGCTGCGCTGGAAGGCGTACCTGAAGGCGGGCGGTCGCGATGACGCGGCCGAGATCCACGAATACCCGGTGCGATTCACCGATATCGACCTGTTCGACCACATGAACAACTCGGTGTACTGGAGCGTGGTGGAGGACTACCTGTCCGGGTGCCCCGAGTTGCTGGCCGCTCCGTTGCGAGTGGCTCTCGAGCACGAGGCGCCGGTCGCACTCGGCGACAAGCTGGAGATCATCTCGCACGTCCACCCGCCCGGGTCCACCGACCGGTTCGGCCCGGATCTGGTCGATCGCACTGTTAGAACCCTCACATACGCGGTCGGCGACGAGGTCAAGGCACTCGCCGCAATCTTCCCGCTCTAGCCCGGCTGCGGTTACCTCGGTTAGCCGCGTGTCAACCCGATGGATGACCCGGCTGACCAGCGGGGAGTTGTTACCGGCCGGTAACCCTGCCGCGGTAACTAGAACGCGTTCTCGCCCGTCGAATCTTCGCAGTATTGGCAAACGTGCCGGTAAGTGTTGCCGCAATTGGCAATTTAAACGGCTGGACCAGGCCAGATGGCCTATGTCAGGGTCGCGTTAACACACCAGTGAATCCGCCGGGCTGTTAGCAACGTCGACAATCCCGACGGCTGTGCAATCGCAAAGGAGAACCCGATGTC
>NZ_JBYCLB010000330.1:0-2860 GCF_057473705.1 Mycobacterium sp. TH-M15
TGAGCGGGCCGGTAACGTCGTCGGGCTCGTAGGGGTGCGGCCCGGCCGCGCCGAACTCCCCGCTGAACACGTAGTCGGTGGAGAGGTGGATCAGCCGCGCCCCGGCCGCGGCGCAGGCCCCGGCGAGGTGGCCCGGGCCGGTGGCGTTGACCGCGAACGCGGCCTGCGGGTCGGTTTCGGCCCCGTCGACGTCGGTGTAGGCGGCGCAGTTGACCACCGTGTCGCCGGCCCGCACGATCTCCCGGGCCACGTCCGGCTCGGCGATGTCGCACTGCGCGGATGTCAGCGCCAGCACGTCGCGCTGCGCGGACCGGGCCCGGGCGGCCAGGGACCGGCCGACCTGCCCGCCGGCACCGGTGATCACGATTCGCGGCACACGCCAATGATGCCGGTCCGCACACACCGGCTCGGGTACCGCCGACACCGTTGTGATCAAAGTAGTCTGTAGTGATGGCAGTTAACAAAGTGGCGCGTGTGCTTTCAACTGTTATGGCGCTGGTCGTCGTTGTCGGCACCGGCGCGGCGTGGAGCCAGGTCCGCGCGTTCGAAGGCGGCATCTCGCACGTCCTGACCCAGGTGCTCGGCCACGGCGCCCAGGACGGGGCGACCGACATCCTGCTGGTCGGCGTGGACAGCCGCACCGACGCGCACGGCAATCCGCTCACCCCGGAGGAGCTGGCCACCCTGCGGGCCGGCGACGAAGACGCCACCAACACCGACACCATCATCTTGGTCCGGATCCCCGACAACGGCCGGTCGGCCACCGCGATCTCCATCCCTCGGGACTCCTACGTCGCGGCGCCGGGCGTCGGCATGACCAAGATCAACGGCGTCTACGGGGCGGTCCGGCTGCAGACCGCGGACGCCCTGGTCGAGTCGGGGGTCGGCCCGGTGGAGGCGCAGGCCCGCGGCACCGAGGCGGGCCGGGAGGCGCTGATCCGCACGGTCACCGACCTGACCGGGGTCACCATCGACCACTACGCCGAGGTCGGGCTGCTCGGCTTCTCGCTGATCACCGACGCACTCGGCGGCGTCGACGTCTGCCTCAACGATCCGGTGCACGAGGAGCTCTCCGGCGCCGACTTCCCGGCCGGCTGGCTGGTGCTCAACGGACCGCAGGCACTGAGCTTCGTCCGGCAACGGCACGACCTGCCGCACGGCGACCTGGACCGGGTCCGGCGACAGCAGGCGGTGATGGCCTCACTGGCACACAAGGTGATCTCCGGCAAGACGCTGTCCAGCCGGGCCACGCTGAACCGGCTGCAGCAGGCGGTGCAGCGGTCGGTGGTGCTGTCGGCCGGCTGGGACGTGATGGACTTCGTCACCCGCATGCAGGACCTCTCCGCCGGCAAGGTGGCGTTCGCCACCATCCCGGTGCTGGACGAGTCGGGCTGGAGCGACGACGAGATGCAGAGTGTGGTGCGGGTCGACCCCGACCAGGTATCGCACTGGGTCGCCGGGTTGCTGCACGAGCAGGAGAAGCACAAGACCGACCGGACCGACCAGGCCCCGACGGAGACCACGGCCAGCGTGCTCAACGACACCGACGTCAACGGGCTGGCCGCCGCGGTCTCGAACATCTTGGTCACCAAGGGATTTTCCGTCGGCACGGTCGGCAACAACGAGACCGGGCGGGTACCGGCGAGCCAGGTCCAGGCCGGCAGCGCAGACGATCCGGGCGCCCGGGCGGTCGCCACCGAACTCGGCGGGCTGCCGGTGGTAGCCAGCACGTCGGTGGCGCCCGGCTCGGTGCGGGTGATCCTGGCCGACGACTACACCGGGCCGGGTTCCGGCCTGGGCGGCGATGTCCCGATCACCCCGATCAGCGCCCCGACCCCGGACGCCCCCGACGACCCGGCCGTCCGCGCCGCTCCGATACTCACCGCGGGCTCCAGCGATCCGCAGTGCGTGAACTAACGTCGGCGGGGTGACCAACCTCAGCGACGCCATCCTGACCCCGATGCTGCGCGCCGACCCGGTCAGCCCCCGGATCACCTACTACGACGACGCCACCGGCGAACGGATCGAACTCTCCGCGGCGACCCTGGCGAACTGGGCCGCCAAGACCGGCAACCTGCTGCGCGACGACTTCGGCGCCGGACCGGCCAGCCGGGTCGCGATGCTGCTGCCGGCGCACTGGCAGACCGCCGCGGCGCTGTTCGGGGTGTGGTGGATCGGCGCCGAGGCGACCCTGGACGGCACCGCGGACCTGGCGCTGTGCACCGCGACCCGGCTCGACGAGGCGGACGCCGCCGTCGGCGCCGGCGGCGAGGTGGCGGTGCTGTCGCTGGATCCGTTCGGCCGGCCGTCACCGGACCTGCCGGTGGGGGTCACCGACTACGCGACCGCGGTCCGGGTGCACGGCGACCGGATCGACCCGGAGCCGCATCCCGGCCCGGCGCTGGCCGGCCGCTCCCCCGACGAGGTGCTGGCCGACTGCCGGCGCTCGGCCGCCGCCACGGGTCTGACACCGACCGACCGGGTGTGGTCGGCGAACGGCTGGGGCACCCCGACCGAGCTGGTGGAGGGCATGCTGGCCGTGCTGGCGGTCGGCGCGTCGCTGGTGCAGGTCGCCAACCCGGACCCGGCCGGTCAGGACCGGCGCCGGGTCGCCGAGAAGGTCACCCGCGTGCTCGATCAGCGGTGCGCTTGACGCGCCGTAGGCCGGTGCACTTAACTAATACATGTCGATATGTTGATATAGTTATGGTTTGATGTGGTCAACGGCCCCGCCGATCGCGACGGAGCTCCACGAACCCGAGACGAAACGAGGTCACCGATGGCACAACTGTTCTTGGCGAAGGCGGCTTCGGCCGTGGTCACCGGGCTGGTCGGGGTCAGCGCCTACGAACTGCTGCGC
>NZ_JBYCLB010000331.1:0-6562 GCF_057473705.1 Mycobacterium sp. TH-M15
CCGGGCTGCCGCCGCCTGCGCCGGCGGAGAACACCACCGCCTCGTGATCGGCCAGCAGTCCCGCCAGGGCGTCGGTGCCCAGCCGCTCGATATCGGCGACCAGCGGGGTGGCGCCGGTCGCCGACACTTCCGCGGTGTGGTCGGGGTTGCGGAACACCGCGGTCACTCGGTCACCGCGGTCGACCAGGATGCGGTTCAGCCGCAGGGCGACCTTCCCGTGGCCGCCGACGACGACGATGTGGGCCATCGGGTCGACGTTACCGGGGCGCGTCGGGCACCGCCTACCATGTCGGCCATGCCTGAGCCGCTGATCGTCGCCATCCGGGGCCATAAGCCGCAGCTGCACCCGAATTCCTGGGTGGCGCCCAACGCCAGCATCATCGGCCGGGTCAGCCTGGCCGCCCAGGCCAGCGTCTGGTACTCCGCGACGCTGCGCGCCGAGGCCGAGCCGATCGAGATCGGCCGGGACACCAACATCCAGGACGGGGTCACCATCCATGTCGACAAGGAGTTCCCGGTGCGGATCGGCGCTCGGGTCAGCGTCGGGCACAACGCGGTGCTGCACGGCTGCACCGTCGAAGACGACTCGCTGATCGGCATGGGCGCGGTGGTGCTCAACGGCGCCGTGGTGGGCGCCGGCTCGCTGGTAGCCGCCGGGGCGGTGATCCCGCAGGGGATGGTGATACCACCGCGGTCGCTGGTGTCGGGTGTCCCCGGCCGGGTGCGTCGGGACCTCAGCGACGCCGAGGTCAGCCACAACCGGCACAACGCGGCGGCCTACCGGCGGTTGATCGACGCCCATCGGCCCGGGGCCGCGGAGTCGGGCTGACGCATTCACCCCACCGGACGGTCGGTGGCGGCTACCGTCTAAAGACGTTGACCGACCCGCTTGCGAGGGGACGACCGGATGACCCAGCCCAGCCCGACGCATCCCGGCCTGCCGAAAGAGTTCGCCGAGATCGTCACCAATGTCGCTGGGCCCTACCACGAGCCGCCGAAGGTGGTGCTGCGCCGGCGCATCGTGGTCGCCGTGGGGTTGGTGGCCGGTGCGACGGTGCTCGGCTTCATGCTGCGCGACCGGCCCGGCCAGCCGACGTTCGCCTCGCTGGCCTTCGCGTTGGCCGCGATCTGGGTGGTGGGGGCGGTGGCGTCCGGGCCGCTGCATCTGGGGTGCGTCCGGTTCCGCGGGCGCAACGAGCGCCCGGTGTTCACCGGCACCGGACTCGGTCTCGGCCTCGGCGTGGTCTTCGTGCTGGGTGCGCTGGCAGCCCGGGAGATCCCCTGGGTGGCCGATCAGGTGCGCCGGGTCCTGCACTTCGCCGACCACGGCTCCTGGGAGCTGGTCGTGCTGATCACCCTGGTCAACGCGATCGCCGAGGAGATGTTCTTCCGGGGGTCGCTGTACACCGCGTTCGGTCGGCACTCCCCGGCGGTCTGGTCCACGCTGCTCTACATTGTGGCGATGCTGGCCACCGGCAACGTGATGCTGGGGTTTGCGGCGCTGCTGGTTGGCGCGGTCTGCGCCGTCGAGCGGCGGGCCACCGGGGGTGTGCTGGCCCCGGTGCTCACCCACCTGGTCTGGGGGCTGACCATGGTGCTGGCGCTGCCGTCGCTGTTCGGCGGCGTGTAGCCCCGGTCAATGACACCCGGTCTCGGTTTCGGCGGCGCGGGCGGTGCCGCGCCGGGGTGGGCGGGTCCATAGGAACAGGCCGATCCAGATGCCGTAGGCCACAACCATCCCGACGTACCGGACGGTCGGGTCGGATTGGACGTGCATGCTCAGATAAAGCAGACGCCTGCCAGCAGGGCGGGGATCACCGCAGCCGGGCGCCGCAGCGCGAACGCGGCACCGATCAGGACGATCGAGACCGCCAGCAGGCCGGGCGTCACCCGGTGCAGGAGCATGAACAGGTCACCGACCGCGCCGTGCGATTCTCCGTGCGACCCCCCGGGTGTCATTCCCGCGGCTGCGGAGCCACCGGCTCCGAGTGCCAGCAGGGCCGGCGGCAGGCAGCAGGTCAGCACGCAGACAAACGCACCGATGACACCGGTGGCCCCGCACCGGACCGCTGCCCGACGACCGGGCCTTGCGGCGGGCAGCTGCTCCGCGTTGCGCGGCACGACTGCCCCCGGTTAGTCGCCGACGACGACCAGGTCGGCGCCGCAGCTGCACCGGTACGGCTGGTTCGCATCCGGGCAGTGACATTCGACCTCGACCCGAGTCCTGCATCCACAGTCGTGCGCGCAGGTCAGGACGGTCCCAGCTGGGTAGCTTGCCATTTCGTTCGCCCCTAACTTCTCAACTTCCGCGGCACCGGACGATGCCGACGATCACCCGCTGAGACATAAACCTATACCCCGTATGGGTATCGATCAATACCCGAACTCCGGTGGTGTCGCGGCACGCGGTCGGGCCCCGGTCAGAAGTCGGTGAACGTCGGCTCGCGGTGGTCCTGGAAGGCGCGGACCCCTTCGCGGAAGTCGTGCGAGGACAACAGGCTGGACTGGCCGACGTATTCGCGGTCCAGTGCGCCGTCCAACTCGGTCAGGGTCGCGGCGTTGACCGCATGTTTGGTCTTGGCCAGCGCCACCGCCGGGCCGGCCAGCAGCCGGGCCAGCACCGCGTCCACCTCGGCGTCGAACGTCCCGGCCGGGTAGACGGCGCTGACCAGCCCCCAGTCCAGTGCCTCGGCGGCGGAGAGCCGTTCGGCCAGCAGCGCCAGCCGCATCGCCCGGATCCGGCCGATCGCCGCGGCGACCAGCGCCGAGGCGCCGCCGTCGGGCATCAACCCGATCTTGGTGAACGCCAACAGGAAGAACGCCTTCTCCGATGCCAGCACCAGGTCGCAGGCCAGCGCCAGCGACACACCCACCCCGGCGGCCGGTCCCTGCACCACGGCCACCACCGGGCGGGGCAGCGCCGCGATGGCCCGGATCGCCCGGTTGGCCTGGTGGACGATTTCGGTCGGTAGGTCGTCGCCGGCCCCGTCGTCGGCGCCCAGACCCGCCCCGGAGCTGAAACCGCGACCGGTACCACCCAGCCGGACCACTCGCACCCGCCGGTCGCGGGCGGCCGTCGCCATGGCGTCGGCGATCCCGGCCAGCACGCCGGTGGTCACCGAGTTGAGGCTGTCGGCGCGGTCGATGGTCACCGACAGCACCCCGTCGGCCAGGGCCACGGTCAGGCCCGGCACCGCGGGCAGGGCGTCGATTCCGGAAGCGGTAACGGTCATGGGGATCACCATAGGGTGGCCGGGGTGCACCGGCCGCGTCGGTGGCTGGGAAGATGCCAATCAGACGCGCAGACGACTGGGAGGCCACAGATGGCGGGACCACTGGCAGGGCTACGGGTTATCGAGTTGGCCGGGATCGGGCCGGGCCCGCACGCGGGGATGATCCTGGGCGATCTCGGCGCCGAGGTGGTGCGGGTGGACCGGCCGCCGAAATTCGGTGGCGGGGCGCCCAAGGACACCATGCTGCGCAACCGGCGGTCGGTGACCGCCGACCTCAAATCGGCCGAGGGCCGCGACCTGGTGCTGCAGCTGGTGGCCACGGCCGACGTGTTGATCGAGGGTTTCCGGCCGGGTGTCACCGAACGGCTCGGGCTGGGCCCGGCGGACTGCGCGAAGGTCAACGAGAAGCTGATCTACGGCCGGATGACCGGATGGGGGCAGAGCGGTCCGCGGGCCCTGCAGGCCGGCCATGACATCAACTACATCTCGCTAAACGGGCTGCTGCACTCGATCGGCCGCAAGGGGGAGCGGCCGGTGCCGCCGCTGAACCTGACCGGCGACTTCGGCGGCGGGTCACTGTTCCTGCTGGTCGGCATCCTGTCGGCGCTGTGGGAGCGGCAGACTTCGGGGAAGGGCCAGGTGGTCGACGCGGCGATGGTCGACGGCTCGAGCATGCTCTCGGCGATGATGTGGAGTTTTCGCGCACAGCGGCTGTGGAGCGACGAGCGCGGTACCAACATGCTCGACACCGGCGCCCCGTATTACGACACCTACGAGTGTGCCGACGGCCGGTACGTCGCGGTGGGCTCGATCGAGCCGCAGTTCTACGCGGAGCTGCTGGCCAAGCTGGAGCTGGACCCGGCCGGGCTGCCCGCCCAGAACGACGTCGGCCGCTGGCCGGAGCTGCGCGCGGTGTTCACCAAGGCGTTCGCCGCGCACGACCGGGACCACTGGGCGAAGGTCTTCGCCAGGTCCGATGCGTGCGTGACGCCGGTGCTGGCGTTCGGCGAGGTGCAGTCGGACGCGCACATCGCCGAGCGGGACACCTTCTACGACGTCGACGGCTACCTGCAGCCGATGCCGGCGCCGCGGTTCTCCCGCAGCGTTCCCGACATGCCGACGCCACCAGCGGTGTTGGGTGCCGACAACGACGTCATCCTGGGCGACTGGGTCTAGCGACCCTCGCAACTGGGCACGTCGAAATGTGTGATCGGTCGGCATGAGCCGACGCAGGATTGCCGAACGGCTGGGCTCCCGGTGGCACCGGGAGCATCCAGGTCAGCTGGCGGTGGGCAGCGTCCGCTCGTCGTCGAACTGCTCCGAGGTGATCCCTTCCACCAGCACGTCGCCGTGGTAGAGCGCCTCGAAGTCAACTTTGATGACGTCAGCGGTCGATTCGTCGATCCACATGCCCCTGAGCGTATGGGTCACCATTAAGGAATCATTGAGTCACGTTTCGGGAAATGGTGGCAATCCTACTGACGAGTAGCGGCGGCCGGGAAATACCGGTCGCGCAGCCTGCGCTTGAAGATCTTGCCGCTGTCCTCGCGCGGCAGGTCGGTGCCGAACGCCACGAACCGGGGCACCTTGAAGCCGGCGATCCGGTCGTGCAGCCAGGCCCTGATGGCGTCGCCGTCGGTGCTGCGGCCTGCCCGCAGCTGAACCACCGCGGCCACCGACTCGCCGTATTCGTCGTCCGGCACGCCGAAGACCGCGCAGTCGGCGACGTCGGGGTGCAGGTGCAGTTCGGCCTCGATCTCGGCGGGGTAGATGTTCACCCCGCCGGAGATGATCATGTCGGTGGCCCGGTCGCAGACGTGCAGGAACCCGTCGCCGTCGAAGTAGCCGACGTCGCCGATGGTGACCAGGCCGTCGCGCTCGATGGCGCGCCGCTTGGCGTCCTGGTTGTGGTAGGTGAAATCACCGGCCGCGTCGTTGCGGATATAGATCTCGCCGACCTCGCCGGGGCCGAGCCGCCGGCCGTCGTCGCCGAGCACCCGGACGTCGGCCCCGCCGACTGGGCGGCCGACCGTGCCGGGGTGGGTCAGCCACTGCGCGCTGTCGCAGGCCACCACGACACCGGTCTCGGTGCCGCCGTAGTACTCGTTGACGATTGGGCCGAACCAGTCGATGCAGGCCCGTTTGACCTCCGGCGGGCACGGTGCGGCCGCGTGGGTGATCGAGCGCAGCGAGGACAGGTCGTAACGGTTGCGGACATCGTCGGGCAGCCGCAGCAGCCGCACCAACATGGTCGGCACCAGGTGCAGCGAGTCGATCGCGTACCGCTCGACCAGTTGCAGCAGCGTCTCCGGCTCGAATTTGGAGACGAAGACGACCAGCCCGCCGGTGCGGCCGGCCAGGATGGCGAACGTGTTCGGCGCCGAGTGGTACATCGGGCCACAGACCACGGTGCGCATCTGCGGCGCGATCCCCAGCCAGCCCAGCTGCTCGACCAGCGCGGTGTTGGTCACGTCCAGCGTCCGGAACCGCTGCACACCCTTGGGCCGGCCGGTGGTGCCGGAGGTGTAGATCATGCTCGACGGCGCGTCCCGCGGCTCGCCCGCCCACCGGGCCGCGGCGGCGATCTCACCGTCCCAGGACGGCTCCCCGGTGGCCGGGTCGATGCGGTAGGCCGCGGCGATCTCCGGCGGGGTGTCGACCACCAGCCGCGGTGCGTCGTCGGGTAGCTGGTCGAGTAGGTCGGCGTGCGCCACGACGACCTTGGCCCCGGAGTCCTGCAGGATGTAGCCGACCTCCGCGGCGCGGTAATGCCAGTTGATCGGCACCGCGGTCGCGCCGAGCAGGCCCGCGGCATAGGAGGCCTCGATGAACGGGAAGTCGTTGCGCAGCATGATCGCGATCCGGTCGCCCGCGCAGACCCCGCGCTGCTCGAGAACGGTGGCGGCGCGCTGCACCCGCTGCTCCACCTCCTCGGCGGCGCGGTAGCGGCCGCCGGAGACGAATCCGGTGAGTGTGCGGGGGTCTTGCGTGGTCTGCATGACGACCCCTCCTGCCGCGGCGGCTATCGTTGAATCGGTTGGGTCAAAGCATAAGTGGACCACACATGGACGAGGTGGATCGTGAGCAAGGACGCAGCAACCGTCGACAACCCGCTCTTCGCCCGGGTGTGGAAGTTCATGGCCAGCCACGAGACCGAGTGGCTGCAGGACCGGCGGCGGGAGAACCTGGACGGACTCTCCGGCCGGGTGCTTGAGGTGGGCGCCGGCGCCGGCACCAACTTCGCCTTCTACCCCGACACGGTGACCGACGTGGTGGCGGTGGAGCCCGAACCCCGGCTGCGTGCGACGGCGGTCGACGCCGCGGCGTCG
>NZ_JBYCLB010000332.1:0-4811 GCF_057473705.1 Mycobacterium sp. TH-M15
CTCGCCGTTCTCGTCGTAACCCACGTTCTGGGTGAAGCGGTAGGTGGTCAGCCCGTTGACGTCGTCCTCGCCTTCGTAGTTGGCGTCGAACGCCTGCTGCGCGATCGGGTCGAAGTACTGGTAGGACTCCTTCTGGGTGTAGAAGGGGAACCGGTGGGACAGCCCTTCGTGCGGCAACGCGATGTTGGTGGGCGGACTGTCGTCTTCGAAGGTGCGTGGTCGCTGCACCGCGCCGCCGGGGCGGGTGTCGTCCGAGACGGCCATCGCGGTGGTGCGGTCCAGCGTGACGGTGTCCACCAGGGCCAGCAGCAGCCCGGTGTCCCGCTGCTTGTCGGTCCGGCGGACCGAGAAACCCGCCTGCAGGGTCACCAGATCGGCGTTGGCCGGCGACTCGACACTGATCTGGTCCTGCGACACCAGCGGTACGTCCTCGTTGACCTCCAGATGCAGGCCCGACAGCGAGGCCGGATCGAGCGCGGTGCCGACGCCGTCGCTGACCAGGGTGGTGTCGATGTCCAGCGGGATCTTGGCGATCCGGCCCGCGGTGTAGGTCGACAGCAACAGCGCGGCGGTCAGCAGGGCAGCGCCGAGACCGACGGTCGCGCAGGCCGCGATGCGCAGCATGACGGCTCGGTTCACGTTGCCGTGCCCTCCTTCAGGCCGCTGGTGATCCAGGGTGGGAACCGGTCTGACCCTAACAGCAGGATTCAAGGGTCCGGGGTTCGCGTGCGGACGCACCACCGGCACACTGTCATGATGACCCGTCCCGTCGACGATGTGGCCCGCCCTGCGCAGGTCGGCGGCTTCCTCCCCGCCGTGGAGGGGATGCGCGCGTGTGCCGCCTTCGGCGTGGTCATCACCCACGTCGCGTTCCAGACCGGGCACTCGGCCGGCGTCGGCGGCCGGCTGCTCAGCCGCTTCGACCTGGCCGTCGCGGTATTCTTTGCGCTCTCCGGCTTTCTGCTGTGGCGGGGCCACGCCGCGGCGGCGCGGGGACTACGGGCCACGCCGCCGTTCCGGCACTACTGGCGCTCCCGGGTGGTCCGGATCATGCCCGCCTACCTGGTGTCGGTGGTGGTCATCCTGCTGCTGCTGCCGGACGCCACCGGCGCCAACCCGACCGTCTGGCTGGCCAACCTGACGCTGACCCAGATCTACGTGCCGCTGACGTTGACGCCGGGGCTGACCCAGATGTGGAGCCTGGCGGTGGAGGTGAGCTTCTACATCGCGCTGCCGGTGTTGGCGCTGGCGGCGCGGCGGCTGCCGGTGCGGGCCCGGGTGCCGGCGATCGGGGCCGTCGCGCTGCTCAGCCTGGGGTGGGGGCTGATCCCGATCCACACCCCGGCCGGGGTGAACCCACTGAACTGGGCGCCGGCCTACGGCTGCTGGTTCGGCGCCGGGATGCTGCTGGCCGAGCTGACCGTCAGCCCGGTCGGCCGGCTGCACCGGCTGGCGCGACGGCGGGTGCCGGTCGGGCTGGTCGCCTTGGCCGCCTTTCTGCTGTCCGCGTCACCGCTGGCCGGACCGGAGGGGCTGACCCCGGCCAGCCTCGGGCAGTTCGTCACCCGGACCGCGATGGGTGGCGTGCTGGCCGCGGCGTTGCTGGCGCCGCTGGTGCTGGACCGGCCGGAGACCGGCCACCGGATCCTGGCCAGCGGGCCGATGGTCACCCTGGGCCGGTGGTCCTATGGGATCTTCATCTGGCACCTGGCGGCGCTGGACATGGTGTTCCCGGTGATCGGCCGGTTCGCGTTCACCGGTGACATGGCGGTGGTGCTGGTGTTGACCTCGGTCTTCACCATCGCGATCGCGGCGGTGAGCTACGCCCTGGTGGAGCACCCGTGCCGGGAAGCGCTGCGCGGCTGGGAGCTGCGCGGCCAGCGCCCGGCGCCGCCGCTGGACAGCTCGGTCAACGACCTGGCCGAGCTGATCTCGGACTGACGTCAATATCGGCCCTGGTTCGCGAAGATTGTGCGCGGATTGTCGACCAGCATGGTGCGCAGCTGCTCGTCGGTGACGCCGCGCTCCCTCAGCGCCGGGATGACGTCGTGGTGGATGTGCAGGTAGTGCCAGTTCGGCGCGGCCACCGGCAGCACCTCCTCGGGCAGCGCGTCGAAGTAGCAGCTCGCGTCGTGGGAGAGCACCATCTTGTCGGCGTGGCCGCGCTCGCACATCGCCGCCACCGTGTTCACCCGGTCCTCGAACGGCAGGATGACGTCGATGCCGAACCGGTCCATGCCGAGATAGGAGCCGGCGGCGATCAGCTCTTCGAGGTAGCCCAGGTCGGTGCTGTCGCCGGAGTGCCCGATCACCACCCGGGACAGGTCCACCCCCTCCTCGGCGAAGATGCGCTGCTGCTCCAGGCCGCGCCGCAGCCCCGCGTGGGTGTGGGTGGAGATCGGCACCCCGGTGCGGCGATGCGCCTGGGCGACCGCCCGCAGCACCCGCTCCACCCCCGGGGTGATGCCGGGTTCGTCGGTGGCGCACTTGAGGATCGCGGCCTTGACCCCGGTGTCGGCGATGCCGGTCTCGATGTCCCGGACGAACATGTCGGTCATCGTCTCCGGGCCGTCGAACTGGGTGCCCGGGCCGAGGTAGTGGAAGAAGAACGGCACGTCGTTGTAGGTGTACACGCCGGTGGCCACGACGATGTTCAGCTCGGTGGCGGCGGCCACCCGGGCGATCCGGGGAATGTAGCGGCCCAGCCCGATCACGGTCAGGTCGACGATGGTGTCCACCCCGACGGCTTTCAGTTCGTTGAGCCGGGTGATCGCGTCGGCGATCCGCTTGTCCTCGTCGCCCCAGGCTTCCGGGTAGTTCTGGGCGATCTCGGTGGTCATGATGAAAACGTGCTCGTGCATCAGCGTGACGCCGAGCTTGTTGGTATCGATCGGGCCGCGTGCGGTGCTCAGTTCCGACATGGGTCGATGGTAGGGAGATTCCCGCCCGCCGGCCCGGGTCTTCGCCGAGAATCCCCGCCCGGGCCGGGCGCCGCAGTGGAGGGAGTCGTCATGCCGATCACGTTCGAGGAGCCCGCCGGCCCGCGTTCGGTGAGCACGCTGCGGTTCCTGGCCAAGGCCATCGACATCGGCTACGGGGAGCGGATCGACGGCGGGCACGTGCTCGAGTGGGTGGACAAGGCCGGCTACGCGTGCGCGTCGGAGTGAAGCGGCCGCTACTGCGTGACCGCGCTCATCGGGGACATCCGGTTCGCCAGGCCGATCGCGGTGGGCGAGCTGGTCGAGGTCGAGGCCCGGATCACCCACACCGGCCGCACCAGCATGCACGTCTTCATCACGGTGTACTCCGGTGGCCCGCGCGGCGGGGAGCTGAGCGAGACCGCGCACTGCCTGACGATGTTCGCCCGGCACGCGCTGGAACTCGCCGAGGTGCTTCAGCGCGCCCAGAACCGGTAACCGACCCTCAAGGGCCATCCGCTTCCGTTTGACCAGGTCGTGATAGTTCGCGGTACCAGGCTCGCTTCGGGTCGAACGGCTCGTCGGAGCGGATCAGCGTCTTGCGGAGGGTGATTCCCTCCTTCGACTAGCCCAGGCCGGAGAGAAGATCGACGAGGGTGCCGCCAGCGTCGGCGGCGGTGCTGCCGGTGATGTATCCGGTACTGGTGACGGCGTCGTCGACCAGGTCGACCCCGGGGATCAGGTCCACCAGGTTGAGGAAGGTGGCACCGAGCGCTTCCCCGACGGGCGCGAGCACACCGGCTCCGAGAGCGAACGGGATCAGGTAGGTGTCGGCGCCGATCGGGTCGACGACGGCGGCCAGCAGATCACCGTGTGCGAGCTCGCTGGTGAAGATGCTGAGGTCCCACGCCGGCAGGGTGGCGACCAGCGCGATGACTGCCTGCGCCACCGGCAGCAGCGACGACACGTCGCCGGAGAAGGTCGCGGTGAGGTCGTTGAAGATGTCCAGCAGTGGCGACAAGGCGGTCGCGTGTTCTATCGGGACGCCGATACCGTCGAGCGGAACATTCTGGAAAATGTTGTGCACGATGCCCGGGAGATCGTTGATGAGGGCCGATGTCGTCGTCGGCTCCCCGGGAACAACGCCGTAGTTCTCACCCTCGCGGAGAAACAGTTCGACGATGGGGTTGTCGACCAGGTCTATCTTGTATGTGGCCGGGTTCTCCAGGGCCGCGGTGAAATCGGTGATTCCCTTCTCGGCGCCGTGCAGCAGCGCTTGCGGGAGCTGCTCGAGCACGCTCAGCGGTGGCAGCGCCCCAAACGGGGTGGGCACATTGGCCGGACCTGAATCCCAGCCCTGGCTGAGGCTGCCGTAGCCGAGGTCCACCAGGATCCTCATGTCCGGTTCCAGCAAGTCGTAGAGCGGTTTCCCGACGATCGGGATCAGCTGCAGCGGATCCAGCAGCGGCAGGCTATGCAGCGGGAGCATGAAGTAGTCGGTCAGGTGATCAGCGGCGGTGGTCGGCATCGGAGTTGCGATCGCCTCGGCGATCTGTTCGGGCGTGAAACCCCCGTACACACCGTGCGGAATTGCCGTGCCCAGATAGGAGTTCAGGTCGGAGAAAATGTCGATCGGATACCGTGGAAGATCGCCGAAACCGTCGTATTCGGCGTTGAAGACATCGGTCGGGTAGAGGTTCTGCGGCTCGGCGCCGCTGGCGGTGACGCCGAGGCTCGGGATCGACGGGTGCGAATCGTCGGGAAGGTTGAAGCGTTCCAACAGTCCGCCGAACGGGCCGTTGGCGTCCCCGATGAGCACGAAATGCACGTCGTCGGTGGGTATGTTGTTCTTGGCGAGCAGGGACATCGCCTCCGAGGCCACCGACGAACTCT
>NZ_JBYCLB010000333.1:0-2972 GCF_057473705.1 Mycobacterium sp. TH-M15
TCTGCTCGATGGTGGCGGCGTCGAACAGGTCGGTGTTGTACTGCAGCGCGCAGTGCAGTTCGTCACCCTGCTCGGAGACCTGCATCAGCAGGTCGAACGGGGCGCCGCCCTGCCCGATGTGCAGGGTCTGCAGGCCGAGTTTGCCGGACTCGGCGCCCGGGCCCTCGTCGAACAGCCGGGCCTGCTCCCAGGCGAACGAGACCTGGAAGACCGGGGTGCGGCCGGCGTCGCGGGGCGGGTGCAGCCGCTCGACCAGCAGCGGGAACGGGTAGTCCTGGTGGGCGATGGCCCCCAGCACCGTCTCCTTGGCCTGGCCGAGCAGAGCGGTGAACGTCGGGGCGTCGGCCAGGCCGAAGCGCAGCGCGACCGGGTTGGACAGGTATCCGACCAGGCCGGTCAGCCCGGCCCGGTCCCGGCAGGCGAACGGCGAGCCGACGATCACGTCGTCCTGCCCGGTGTAGCGGTACAGCAGCGCGGCGTAGCCGGCCAGCAGCGTCATGTACGGGGTGGCGCCGACCGCCCGGCCGGCCTGCTTGAGTCCGGCGGTGATCCGGCTGTCGATGTCGAAGCGGTACAGCGCACCGTGATAGGTCTGCACCGCCGGGCGGGGCCGGTCGGTGGGCAGCCGCAGCGTCGGCAGCTCGCCGGCGAGCTGGTCACGCCAGTACTCCCAGAGCCGTTCGCCCTCCGGGCCGGCGAGCATCCGGGTCTGCTGGTCGGCGTAGTCGACGTAGCGTTCGGCCGGCATCGGCGGCGCGGGTGCGCCGTGCTCGGCGGCGTAGAGCAGCCGCAGCTCGTCGAGCATGACGTCGATGGACCAGAAGTCAACCGCGATGTGGTGCACCGCCATCAACAGCACGTGATCGTCGGCGGCGCGCTGCAGCAGGGTCAGCCGCAGCACCGGGCCGATGGTCAGGTCGAACGGCCGGTCCGTCTCGCGCTGCACCCAGCCGTCCAGCTCGTCGTCGGATGCCAGGTCGCCCCGGGCGATCCGCATCGGCAGGTGCGGGTGCACCACCTGGACCGGCTGCCCGTCCCGCTCGGTGTAGGTGGTGCGCAGGATCGGGTGCCGGTCGAGCAGCGCCTGGGCGGCGCGCTCCAGCACCGGCACGTCGAGTTCGCCGCTGATCCGGCCGGCGTAGACGATGGTGTAGGCGGCGCTGACCGGCGCCAGCTTGTGGACGAACCACAGCGACCGCTGCCCGTAGGAGAGCGGGTGTGTCGGTGCCGACTCGGCCGCCTCCTGCATCAGCAGCTGGGCCAGCAGTGCCCGCTTCTCGTCCGGTGAGAGCTTGGAGATGTCGGCCGGCTGATCGGTCATCGCTACCCTCCTGCCTTCGGGTCACCGCCGCCGCGTTCGGACAACACCTTCCGGAGCAGCTCGTCGACCGCGTCGTCGGAGAGCTCGGGCACCTGCGCCAGCAGCTCCATCTCGTCGGACGGCACCGGCTCGGCGGCGGGCGAGTCCCCGTTCGCCGGGGCGCCCGGTTCGGGCCCGGTCATCTCGGCCAGCTGACCGGCCAGCCAGCCGGCGAGGCTGGTCACGCTCGGACCGTCCAGCAGGCGTGCCACCGGCACCACCACCCCCAGTTCGCGTTCCACCTGGATGCGCAGCTCCAGGGTGATCAGCGAGTCCACACCGAGGGTGTTCAGCGGCGCGTCGACATCCAGGCCGGCCGGCGCCAGGCCCAGCTTACCGGCGATGAGATCGCGCAGGTGGGTGGCGAGCAGCCGGTGCCGCTCCTCCGGCGCCGCGGCCCGCAGCGCGTGGTAGAGACCGCCGGCTTCGCCGTTCCCGTCGGCGCCGCCGGCCGCTGCGGCGCTCGACCGCAGCTCGGCCAGCAGCGACGGCTGCGCCCCCGGGCGCCACCGGGACCAGTCGATGTCGAGCACCATGGCCTGGGAGACGGCCTGGGCCTGCGGCCGCAGCAGGGCCGACAGCACCTCCAGGTACTCGTCGGCCGGGATCGCCTCGACGCCGTAGTAGGAGAAGTGGCGGTGCAGCTCGGACCGGGTGAAGAAGCCCAGCTCGGCCCAGGGACCCCAGTTGACGCTCAACGCCGGCCGGCCCTGGGCCCGCCGGTGCCAGGCCAGCGCGTCCAGGAAAGCGTTCGCCGCACCGTAGTTGGCCGCACCGGGCGAGCCCAGCACCGACGCCGCCGACGAGAACAGCACGAAGAAGTCCAGCTCGGCGTCCCGGGTCAGGGTGTGCAGATTCCAGCCACCCTGCACCTTGGGCGCCAGCACATCGCGCAGCTGCCGCTCGTCGAGACGTTGCAGGATCGCGTCGTCGACGGTGCCGGCGGCGTGCACCACCCCGCGCAGCGGGGGCATCGAGGCACCGATCGATTCCAGGATCGACGCCATGTCCTCGAACTTGGCGACGTCACCGCGGGCGACGGTCACCTCGGCGCCGGCGGCCCGCAGCCCGTCCAGCATCGCCTGCGCCGACTCCGACGGCGCACTGCGGCCGGTCAGCACCAGGTGCCGGGCACCGTGCTCGACCAGCCAGCCGGCCACCACGCCGCCGACCGCGCCGAGCCCGCCGGTGACCAGGTAGGTGCCGTCGCCGCGCACGCCGGCCTCATCGGCCGAAGCCGCGCCGGTGGCCGGGTAGCGGGCCAGCCGCGCGACATAGCGTTGGTCGCCGCGGAGCGCCACGTCGGTCTCGCCGCCGTCCGCCCAGACCTCCCGGGCCAGCGCGGCCAGCTCGTCCGGGCCGGCGGCCGCCGACAGGTCGACACAGCTGCAACGCAGCTCCGGGTGCTCGTGGTCGATGCTGCGGCCCATCCCCCAGACCGGCGCCTGGGCGATCGACACCGGTCCGCGAGACGCCGGGTCGATGGCCTGCGCCCCGCCGGTCACCAGCCACAGCCGCGGCGCGGAGGCCCAGCCGGCCGCCGACAGCGCCTGCAGCAGGTACAGCACGCTCACCGGGCCCAGTGTCGCGGCCGACTCCAGCGACGCGGCCG
>NZ_JBYCLB010000334.1:0-5506 GCF_057473705.1 Mycobacterium sp. TH-M15
TCGTGTGACCAAGCCGGCCGTAGCACAGCGGCTCATCCCGCTGATCGAGGCCGGGCTGGTGGCCCGGTGCACCGTCACCGACCTCGAAGCCGGGGTCGGCGTTACGTTCCGGCCTCGATGACCTGGTTATCACCACGCACGACGAGACTATGAAATCAGTGGCTGTGACGCTCGGGTTCCGGATCGCCGATCCAGTGGAATAGCGCTCGCCCAGTCCAGACTCACGGGAGCATTCGTACGACCACTGTCAACCAGTATTCTGCCAACTGCTCACTACCCCCAGCCCAGCTCGTGCAGCCGATCGTCATCGATGCCGAAGTGGTGCGCGATCTCGTGAATGACCGTGATCGCAACCTCGTTGACGACTTCGGCCTCCGATGAACACATGTCCAGCAGGGTCTCGCGATAGATGGTGACGGTGTCCGGCAGCGAGCCGGCGTAGGTGGAGTCGCGCGCGGTCAACGCCACGCCCTCATAGAGCCCCAGCAGGTCAGGATCCTCGGCATCGCGATCGGCGACCAGGACGACGACGTTGTCCATGGCGTCCGCCAGCTGGGGTGGGATCAGGTCCAGCGCCTCGGAGACGAGGTCGTCGAACCGGTGCGGATCCATCCGCACGGTCATCGGCGTCAACCGCCCGGTTCCGCTGGCGGCAGACCCGGTGGCAACGGCGGCGCGAACGGCGGCGGTAGCTGTGGCGCGAACGGCGGAGGCGGCGGCTCCTCCGCAGGCGGTTGCGCGTACGGCGGGAACGGCGGGGGCTCCTGCGGCGGGGGCTCCTGCGGTGGCTGCGCCTGCGGGGGCGGTGCGGCCGGTGCCGGCCGTTGCATCGGGGCAGGCTGCTGTTGCGGCAGATGCTGGTTGGCGTCACGAGAGCTCGTCGGCTCGGGTACGGGGGCTGCCGGCGGTACCGGATTCGGCCAGACCGGCGGAGCCGGTAGCGGGATGAGCGGTAGCTCGAGTCGCTCCGCGGGGATATCCGGCGGCGGAACGGGCGGCTGGCCGTTGATCAGCAGCGAGCCTCCCGCCATGTTCAGCAGCGTCGCCCAGCCGCCGTTGCCGAGCGTGGCGCCGATGCTGCAGGCCACCTCGCGGCTCCCCGCCGACCAGCTGGGCAGCGAGATGGTGGCGTAGGTCAGTGTCAGCGTGGTATTGCGCAATTGCACCGGGTTGAGGTAGGCGTCGGTCAGCCGGGTGCACTCGTCCTTGATGACGACGTCCTGTTCCGGCTCGGGGGGCAGTGCATCGGGGAACTTCTCGGCCAGATTGACCGTGCCGGTGACCTCTTTGGCGTGTGGCGCGGCGCAGTCGACCGGAACGTCGGTCGGCTGGTTGGTGGCGGGGTCGATACCCAGGCAGGTGCCGGCCGGCCAGATCTTCGACTGGTCGATGTCGGCCACTTTGCCGGCGAAAGCCAATTGCTGGCCGTTGGGGCCGGGCAGCTGCAGGCCGCAGAGCATCCGGCGCTTGCCGTGCTGGTACCAAGCCCGATCGCCGGCCCACAGCATGCTCGCGACGAACTTGCTGTGCGGGTCGAACTTCGAGCCGAGATAGCGCTGCACCGCAGACTCGCACTGCTCCTGGGTGATCTGCTCGATGCGGGCAGCCGAAGGCGGAGCGGCATCGGGGCCGTACTCGGCACCCGGGAATATCCGCATGTCCACCGGCTCGGCGACCTCGAACTTATGGTCGTCACCGCACCCGACGATGGTCGCCGCTTCCAGCGTCTTGTCGGGCCACATCAGGCAGTCCCCGGCGATTGCACGGTCGAGCGCGTCGTTACCCTTGGCGCTGTTGGCAAGTGCGCCGGGTGCGGGATCGGCGCCGAGATGACTCAGCAACCCGGCCGGGCCGCTTGTGTCGCCCGGCAAGGCCGTGACCATCCCGGCGATGAGCAGCCCGCCCAGCGCAATCAGCAGCAGCGCCCGCAGCGTCGATGCGGCCTGCGGAGCGCGCAGCCAATGCACCCGGGCCGGCTGCTCAGCCGGCGCTTCGGCCGGCTGCACGGCGGGTGAACGCTCCTGGTCAACTGCCTGCGACATCCGCTCTATTGTGACAGGCACCGACAGTGGCGTGACGACTGATGCAAAAGTACTGTCTTGGGGCTGACTGCGACGAGCTGTCTGCCTGCCGGCGGTTCCCATCGCCGACCGAAAGTTAAGGTAGCGAGCTGTGATCGACCTGAACCTGCTGCGTGCAGATCCCGACCGCGTCCGGCGTTCCCAAGCCAGCCGCGGCGAGGACCCGTCCCTAGTGGATGCATTGCTGACGGCCGATGCCGCGCGGCGATCCGCGATCGCGACCGCTGATTCGTTGCGTGCCGAGCAGAAAGCGGTCAGCCGGTCGGTGGGTGCGGCCTCGGCCGAGGAGCGGCCGGGCAAGTTGGCGCGGGCCAAAGAGCTGGCCGAGCAGGTCAAGGCGGCCGAAGCCGCTCGAGACCACGCCGAGGCGGCCGCCACCGTCGCACATATGACGATCGCGAACGTCGTCGTGGACGGAGTGCCCGCGGGCGGGGTGGACGACTATGTCGTGCTCGACGTCGCCGGCGAGCCGTGCGTGATCGACAACCCGCGTGATCACCTCGACCTCGGTGAGGCACTGGGTCTGATCGACATGTCGCGCGGAGCCAAGGTATCGGGTTCCCGGTTCTACTTCCTCACCGGCCGGGGCGCGCTGCTGCAGCTGGGACTGCTGCAGCTGGCGATGCGGCTGGCGGTCGAGGGCGGCTTCACGCCGGTGATCCCCCCGGTGCTGGTGCGACCCGAGATCATGTCCGGCACCGGCTTTCTCGGCGCCCACGCCGAGGAGGTGTACCGGATCGAATCCGACGACCTGTATCTCGTCGGCACCTCCGAGGTTCCTTTGGCCGGTTACCACGCCGGCGAGATTCTCGACCTGACCAACGGGCCGCTGCGCTACGCGGGCTGGTCGTCGTGTTTTCGCCGCGAGGCCGGCAGCCACGGCAAGGACACCCGCGGCATCATCCGCGTGCACCAGTTCGACAAGGTGGAGGCGTTCGTCTACTGCCGGCCCGCCGAGGCCGAGTCCGAGCATGACCGGCTGCTGGGCTGGCAGCGGGAGATGCTGGCGCAGATCGAGGTGCCGTATCGGGTGATCGACGTGGCCGCAGGCGATCTCGGGTCGTCGGCGGCTCGCAAATTCGACTGCGAAGCTTGGCTTCCCACGCAGGGCTGCTACCGGGAATTGACGTCAACGTCGAACTGCACCACCTTCCAGGCGCGTCGGCTGGCCACCCGCTACCGCGACGAGAACGGAAAACCGCAGACCGCCGCGACACTCAACGGTACACTGGCCACCACCCGGTGGCTGGCGGCAATCCTGGAGAACCACCAGCAGACCGACGGCAGCGTGCGGGTGCCCGACGCGCTGGTGCCGTTCGTGGGCACCCAAGTGCTGGAACCCGCTCGCTAGCTGGGCGCAGGCACTTTCGCGGTGCCAAATGGAAAGTGGTAGCGGCGCAACGTGGTCGCCTCGCGATCGAGCTGGACCAGGCCGTCATCGTAGGCCAAGCGGCCTTGACCTGGTGCGTTCATGCCCGCGAGCACCGCAGCTGGTGGCCCCGCGCCGTGAGGCATCGGCCGGTCTCCAGATCCCATTGCCAGCCATGCTGATTGCAGGTCAACGTGGTGCCCTCCACCACTCCGAACTTCGACAGGTCGGCCTTCATGTGCGGACAGCGCCGCTGAATCTGCCAGCCGTCCAGTGTGACCGTCGACGTGTCGTCGTGCGTCTCGCCGAACCAGCCGTCGGCGTAGACGATGCGCTCGTCGGTCAAGCACTTGAAGAAGGTGTACAGGTACTCGTTGTAGCCGCCGACCCGCCAGGCGGTGAACCGGGTGGACAAGAAGATGGTGTTGACCCAGTCCGGCTCGTCGTCGCGTAACACGGTGCGCACCAGCTCCGGCGGGATGGCGAAGCCGTAGCGGAACTTCTCGCACGCAATCGATTCGCGCACCGTACGTTTCGGGAAGTCCACCACGACCGTTTCGGGGCCGAGCACCAGTTGCACCGGGTAGCCAATGCCGTCGCAGATCTCGTCGCTTCTGGCCATGATCGGCTCGAGCCTTGCCCGCAGCGGCTCCAGCAGCGGCTCGCCGGCGGCGGGCGCCCAGGACGCCTTCTCGGCAGCCAGCACCGGGGCCATCCGCGCGGCGTAGTCGGCGAGGTAGTCCGCCTTGCCGGTGGTGAACATCGCCTCCACTTCGTCGTCGGGCAGCGGGTGGGTCAGCGAATCGAGCTGTGCGCCAGCAAAATCTGCTGTCGAACCGGGGATCATCAGTAGGCCACCATCGTGGCCATGGGCGCGCAGCTGGTCGAGGAAGACCATCTGATCGGGGAAGATGTTGGCCGGGTCGCCGTGGTCGTCGTTGAGGTGGCGCAGTTCGGCATCCAGGAAACACGGTGGGCCCGCCGACGGGATCACCCAGCTGGCACCCACCTCGGCGATGTAGGCGCGGGCCCGGTCCATCTGGCGTCGCCGCTTCTGGACGCCGAATGATTCTTTGGCGCGGGCCGGCATGTCGTAGACCATCGGGTACCAGATCGCTCCGGAGTACTGCAGCATGTGCACGTCGATGTGGCCGAACGCCGCGAGCACGTCCAGGTCCACCGGACGCGAGTCGTTCATGTTGAACACCGTGGTCTCGCCGTCGGAGACCACCAGGCCGGAGTCGCCGATCGGGCCGTCGGCCGGGGCGCGTAGCGCGATCACCATCACCTCCAGGTCGCCCTTGGGTCCGCTGACGGTGTGCTTGACCGAGTCGGTGGTCTCGAAGAACCGGTGAAAACCCAGCTGCGCCAACTCGCCCCGCAGATCGGGCACCGGATAGTCGGGCAGCAGCACCACCGCATCTTTGTTGACGTGCGCACGCAGGTGCCGCGGGTCGAAGTGGTCGTGGTGTAGGTGCGAGATGTACAGGTAGTCGGTGTCCCCGAGGGAATCCCAGTCCAGCGCGCTGTTGTCCGGGAACGGAAACCACGACGCGAAATAGGCCGGGTTCACCCAGGGGTCACACAGGATGCTGCCCGCTTGGGTGTCGATCCGAAAGCCGGCGTGGCCGACACTGGTGACCCGCACTAATGCCTCCCGACGATGCTATGTCGCCCTGAGCTTAGTGGGAGGACACGCCTTCGGCGTCTCACGGCCGCCGGGAGTAATCGATGCGCGGCGCGTCGGGCTCGACGCCGTAGACGGCCGGCGACGAGGTCTACGGCGCCGACCCCACGCTGCGTGCCGCCCTCCGCGGCCACGGCCTGGGTTATGTGCTGGCGGTGGCCGCCAACCGGCGAGTGCCGACTGCGGCCGGACCGATCTGCGTCGACCAACTGTCCCGCCAGCTGCCACCGTGGGCCTGGCAGAAACACTGCGCCGGTGCCGGCAGCCACGGGCAGCGCTACTACTCCTGGGCCTGGATTGCACTCGAGCCCGAAGACGACACCGACACCGGCAGCCATCATTTGCTGATCCGGCGCAACGACACCACCG
>NZ_JBYCLB010000335.1:0-1807 GCF_057473705.1 Mycobacterium sp. TH-M15
CATCGGCCTGGTCTTCGCCAACCTGGAGGCCAAGACCATCGTGCACCGGCTGCTGCGCGAGTACCGCCTGGAGCTGGCCCACCCCGGCTACCGGTCCCGGTGGGATTACGCCGGGATGCCGATCCCGGTGGACGGGATGCCGATCGTGCTTCGGCGGTTGCGGTAACGCGATGCCGCGGGTGCTGCTGCTCTACTACAGCTACACCGGCCAGGCGCTCAAGGTGCTGCAGGCCGCTGGTGAGGTGTTCGGCGACCGTGGCTGCGAGGTGGTCACCGCGCCGATCGAGTTCACCGACCCGCGGTACGCGGCGCGGTTCGCCCGGTTCCCGATGCGGCGGGTCTGGCCGGACATGTTCAGCGTCTTCCCCGCCCAACTGCGCCGCAGCACCGGGGCGATCCGCACCCCGGACGCGGTGCGCGACGGTCCCTACGACCTGATCTGCGTCGGCTCACCCACCTGGTGGCGGACCACCAGCATGCCGGTGCGCTCGTTCCTGAAATCCGGTGAGGCACGGGAGTTGTTCGCTGGCACGCCGTTCGCCGCGTTCGTCGTCTGCCGCCGGTACTGGCGGGAGAACCTGGCCGCGGTGCGCCGGCTCGGCCGGCGGCAGGGCGGCCGGTACGTCGGCGGCGTCCACTTCGGCTACCCGGGCGGCCAGCTCCGGTCCATGCTCTCGCTCACCAGTTACCTGGGCACCGGCGAGTACCGGGACCGGTACCTGGGCGTGTCGATCCCGTCCACCAACGTCTCGCCGGAGCAGCTGGAGCAGACCCGCGTGTTCGCCGGCGGGCTCGCCGACGAGCTGTTCGGTCCCCCCGGTGCCGGTGGGGGGTAGGGCAGCGCCGTGCCGCATTCGTTCGACATCGTCACCGACTCGACCGCCAGCGTCGAGCGGGTGCACGCCGCGTTCGGCTGCGCCGAGTACTGGCACGCCCGGCACGCCGAGTTCGACGCCGCCAGCACGCTGGACTCGCTCACCGTCGACGGCGACGGCGCGGTCGAGGTGCGGCTCACCCAGCACCTGGGGCGCCGGTTTCTGCCCGCCGCGCTGGCCCAGCTGCTCCCCGGCGATCTGAAGATCCAGCACGGCGAGGTGTGGAAACCCGTAGGCGACAACCGGGTGCAGGGGCAGGTCGAGGTGACGGCGCCGGCGTCGGTGGGGTCGGGCCGGCTCGACGCGTGGCTGACCCCCGCGCCCACCGGCTCGCAGCTGCGATTCACCGCCACCGTCGACGTGAACCTCCCGTTGCTGGGCGGCAGACTGGAGAGGTCGATCGGTTCGGACCTGACCGAGAACATCCGCAAGATTCAGCGGTTCACCGACGCGTGGATCGACGAACATCCAGAAATCACCAACCCAGAGAGCAGGAGATGACAGTGGTAACGATTCCGGGTCGCATCGACGACGAAACCAGGAGCCAGCGGTGGCGCCGCTGGGCGGGCGAGTACGGCAAGGCCGCCAAGGTGCTGATGTCGCACTCCGACCTGCCGAAGACCGGCCAGATCTACGACATCATCGGCACCCAGAACCTGTTCGGCGAGGAGTCGCTGTTCATCAACCTCGGGTACTGGAAGAACAATCCGACCACCCTGGACGAGGCCAGCCGGGACCTGGCCCGGCTGGTCGCCGACAGCGCCGAGTTCGGCAAGGCCGACGTCGTCGTCGACTGCGGCACCGGCTACGGCGACCAGGACATCCTGTTCGTCAACGAGTACGGGGTGAAGAAGATCACCGGGGTGAACATCGCCGCCGAGCAGATCGCCATCTCCACCGAGCAGGTGAAGAAGGCGGGCCTCGACGACCGG
>NZ_JBYCLB010000336.1:0-3444 GCF_057473705.1 Mycobacterium sp. TH-M15
GGTCTCCGGATCCACCTCCCAGAAAACACACCGCCGGGCATACTTGGGCAACCGCTCGAAGCCTTCGAGCCGCAGCGGCGTTATTCGAATCGACACGGGACTCCCGGTTCACGATGTTGTCGCCGGTTACTGTCGCACCCGGCACCGCTTTCAGGATAGGAGAGTCGCTCCCCGGCCGGCCACGATCGGCCCGGTTCCGGTTTCCGGGCCATCCTCCAAGTCAAAGTTATTGGGGTACAACATTATTCGCTTCCCGAATGGACGGATCCGCGGCTTCGGCGGCCGCCGTACACGATCCGGTGTCACAGTGACGTAATTACCCGGTGTCCACGATCGGCATCATTTCACTCCGGCATCCATCAGCGCGACGATGCGCTGCAGATCGTCGACCGACCCGAACTCGACGACGATCTTGCCCTTGCGCTTGCCGACGCTGACCGTGACCCGAGTGTCGAAGGTCGCCGAGAGCCGTTCGGCGACGTCCTGCAGGCCCGGCATCTGGATCGGCTTGCGCTTCGGCTGCGCCGGTGTCGGGCCGCCGTCGCGGTTCGCCAGGGTCACCGCCTCCTCGGTCGCCCGAACCGACAGCCCCTCGGCGACGATCCGCGCGGCCAGCTCCTCCTGAGCCTCGGGGCCGGCTTCCAGCGCCAGCAGCGCCCGGGCGTGCCCGGCCGAGAGCACGCCCGCAGCCACCCGCCGCTGCACCGCGATCGGCAGCCGCAGCAGCCGAATCATGTTCGTGATCAGCGGTCGGGACCGGCCGATCCGGGCCGCCAACTCGTCATGGGTGACGCCGAATTCGTCCAACAGCTGCTGGTAGGCGGCCGCTTCTTCCAACGGGTTCAGCTGGACCCGGTGGATGTTCTCCAACAGGGCGTCACGCAGCAGGTTGTCGTCGTCGGTCTCCCGGACGATCGCCGGGATGGCGTCTAGCCCGGCCCGCTGGGCCGCCCGCCACCGCCGCTCCCCCATCACCAGTTGGTAGTGCGGCCCGGCCGGATCCCGGCCGTCGGCGGGCAGCGCCCGGACCACGATCGGCTGCATCAACCCGAACTCGCGGATCGAGTGCACCAGTTCGGCCAGCGCCTCGTCGTCGAAGACCTGGCGAGGTTGGCGCGGGTTCGGCTCGATCTTCGCCGGGCTGATCTCCCGGTAAACCGCACCCACTCCGCCACCCCGCTGCGATGTCCCGCCCAGCACGACGTCGGCAGCCGCGTCACCCATCCGCGGGCTCAGCCCCGGCTGCGCGGCCGGGTCCGCCGCCGGGTCCGCCGGGCCGGTCGGGATCAGCGACGCCAGGCCGCGGCCCAACCCGCCCTTCCTGCGCGAGGCTCCAGTCATGGTCTTCCCTCCCGAGCCGGCGGTCGGTCGCGTGCGACGAGTTCCCGGCTGGCGTCCAGGTAGCTCATCGCACCCCGCGAACCGGGATCGTAGTCGATGATCGTCATGCTGTAACCCGGCGCCTCGGACACCTTGACGCTGCGCGGGATCACCGACTGCAGCACCTTGGGGCCGAAGTACCGGCGAACCTCGTCGGCGACCTGGTCGGCGAGCTTGGTTCGTCCGTCGTACATCGTCAGCAGCACGGTGGTCACCTCGAGGCGTGGGTTCAGATGAGCTTTCACCATCTCGATATTGCGCATCAGCTGGGACACGCCCTCCAGCGCGTAGTACTCGCACTGGATCGGGATCATCACCTCCGGCGCCGCCACGAGCGCGTTGATGGTGAGCAGTCCTAGCGACGGCGGGCAGTCGATGAATACGTAGTCGAAGTCGTAGCTGTCCAGCTCGGCCAGCGCGGTGCGCAGCCGGTTCTCCCGGGCGACCATGCTGACCAACTCGATCTCGGCGCCGGCCAAATCGATGGTGGCCGGCACGCAGAACAGTCGCTCGCTGTGTGGGCTCCGCCGTACCGCGGCCCGCAGCGGGATCTCGCCCAGCAGGACCTCGTAGGACGACGGCGTGCCGGACTGACGGTCGGCGATGCCCAGCGCGGTGCTGGCATTCCCCTGCGGATCGAGATCGATGACCAGCGTCTTGATCCCCTGGATCGCGAGCGCGGCGGCCAGGTTCACCGCGGTGGTGGTCTTGCCCACGCCGCCCTTCTGATTCGCCACCGTGAAGAGTCGGCGGCGAGCCGGCCGGGGCAGTTGGCGGTGGGTGGTGTGCAGGACGTTCATCGCGCGCTCCGCCGCGGCGCCGATCGGGGTATCGGACTCCGGCGATGTTTCACGTGAAACATGCGGCGACGGCGGATGTGCGGGCCCCGGGCCGGGCGGCCGGGCCGGGTCGGCCTTGCGCGCGTTCTCCGGTCCCGGCGGATCGACGGGCCCGGTCATCCCGGCCGCCGAGCCGACCGCCCCGTGGGGCCGCGCCGACTCCGGCGGGGCGCTCCGCGGCGCGCCAGGACCACGGTTGCGGCCGGGGTCAAATAGTTCACGCCACATTTCACCACCCTGATGTCGTCGGCTCCCAATTCGATCATCACATGCCGGTGTTCGTCGATCTCCTCCGGTGCCCGCTCCCCCTTCATCGCCAGCATCCGACCACCCGGGCGAAGCAGCGGCAGGCTCCACCTGGTGAGGTTGTCCAAACCCGCCACCGCCCGCGAGACCACCGCGTCCGCCGCGCCGACGTCGTCCCGCACCGACCGTTCCTCCGCCCGCCCCCGGACCACCGTCACGTCGCCCAGGCCCAACTGCCCCACCGTCACGCGGAGGAACACCGCCCGGCGCAGCAGCGGTTCGATCAGCACCACCCGAAGGTCCGGCCGGGCGATCGCCAGCACGAGACCGGGGAGTCCGGCGCCGCTGCCGAGGTCCACGACGCGTTCCCCCTCGGTCAGCAGCTCGCCGATCGCCGCACAGTTGAGGAGATGGCGATCCCAGAGCCTCGGCACCTCGCGAGGCCCGAGCAGCCCCCGCTGCACCGCCGGGCCGGCCAGCACCGTGGCGAAGCGTCGGGCGAGCGGCAACCGGTCGCCGAAAACCGCCCCGGCCGCCGCCGGTGGCTCAGCCTCGCCGGCCAACTCCCCGATATGTTTCACGTGAAACATCCTCCGATCGGGCGCTGACGAACTACGTGCTTGTAATTTCCGTCGTCGCTGACGGCCCGATGGTGGCTCGCGAATGCCGGTCGACTAGTCCGGACGGACCACGACGCGTCGGGCCGGCTCGACCCCTTCGCTCTCGCTATGCACTCCGGCCACCGCGGCAACCGCGTCGTGGACGATCTTGCGCTCGAACGGCGTCATCGGGGACAGGTCTTCACGCTCGCCGCTCGCCAGCACCCGTCGCGCCACCTCGTCACCCAGCCGGGTCAGCTCCTCGCGCCGGCCACGGCGCCAGCCGGCGATATCGAGCATCAGCCTGCTGCGCTCGCCGGTCTTCTGATGCACCGCCAGGCGGGTCAGCTCCTGGAGCGCGTCGAGAACCTCGCCCGTGC
>NZ_JBYCLB010000337.1:0-5524 GCF_057473705.1 Mycobacterium sp. TH-M15
GGCTGCCGAAAACGGTAATCAGCGTGGGGCGCCGGTCACCAGGCCCGGGATCAACCTGGGACGAACTCCTCACCGGCCCGCAACCCAACCGAGACCAAGCCGTGGCGGCCGAACCGGCCGGTCCGAGCCTGTTTACCCTGTTGAGGTGAGTGACTCTCGGACAGGGCCCGCCGCCGGCGACGCGGACGCCGACGTCCCCGCGCATCGGTACACCGCCGAGCTCGCCGACCGGATCGAGCGCAGCTGGCAGCGGTACTGGGCGGAGTCGGGAACGTTCGACGTCGCCAACCCGGTCGGCACGCTGGCCGCGCCGGACGGCTCCGCGCCGCCTGAGCGGAAGCTGTTCGTGCAGGACATGTTTCCCTACCCGTCCGGAGACGGGCTGCACGTCGGTCACCCGCTGGGCTTCATCGCCACCGATGTCTACGCCCGCTACTCGCGGATGACCGGACAGAATGTGTTGCACGCCTTTGGTTTCGATGCCTTCGGTTTGCCCGCGGAGCAGTACGCGGTGGAGACCGGCACCCATCCGCGCACCCGAACCGAAGCCAACATCGCGAATTTCAGGCGGCAGGTGGGCCGCCTCGGTTTCGGCCACGACACCAGGCGTAGCTTCGCGACCACCGACGTCGGCTTCTACAAGTGGACTCAGTGGATCTTCCTGCAGGTCTACAACGCCTGGTTCGACGCCGCGGCCGGCAGAGCCCGGCCGATCGCCGAGTTGGTCGCGGAGTTGGATTCCGGGGCACGGGAACTCGGCGACGGGCGGCAGTGGGGCGAGCTGTCTCCCGGGGAGCGGGCGGACGCGGTCGACGGCTACCGGCTGGTCTACCGGTCCGACTCGTTGGTGAACTGGTGCCCCGGTCTGGGCACGGTGCTGGCCAACGAAGAGGTGACCGCGGACGGGCGCAGCGATCGTGGCAACTTCCCGGTGTTCCGGAAGCGGTTGCGGCAGTGGATGATGCGGATCACTGCATATGCGGACCGGTTGCTGGACGACCTCGAGCTACTGGACTGGCCGGAGAAGGTCAAGACGATGCAGCGCAACTGGATCGGCCGATCCACCGGAGCGTCGGTGTTGTTTCAGGTGAGCCTCGTCTCCGGCTGACCGGCCGACATCGAGGTCTTCACCACCCGTCCCGACACCCTGTTCGGCGCGAGCTACCTGGTGCTGGCCCCGGAGCACGACCTGGTGGATCAGCTGACCGCCGTCGTCTGGCCGGAGACCGTCGATCCGCGATGGACCTTCGAGTCGGCGACGCCGGTGGCGGCCGTCGCCGGCTACCGCAAGGCGATCGCCGCGAAATCCGACCTGGAGCGCCAAGAGAACAAGACCAAGACCGGGGTGTTCCTGGGCAGCTATGCGATGAACCCGGCCAACGGCGAGCCGGTGCCGATCTTCATCGCCGACTATGTGCTGGCCGGATACGGCACCGGGGCGATCATGGCGGTGCCCGGCCACGACCAGCGCGACTGGGACTTCGCCCACGAGTTCGGCTTGCCGGTCGTGGAAGTCATTGCCGGCGGCGATATCTCGGAGTCCGCCTACGTCGGCGACGGTGTGCTGGTCAACTCCGGCTACCTGGACGGGATGACCGTCGCCGCGGCCAAGGAGGCCATCACCGCGCGCCTGACCACCGACGGGCGCGGCTGGGCCCGAATCGAATACAAGCTGCGCGACTGGCTGTTCGCCCGGCAGCGCTACTGGGGGGAGCCGTTCCCGATCGTCTACGACGACGACGGCCGGCCGCGGCCGCTGGACGAGACGGCGCTGCCGGTGGAGCTGCCGGAGATCAGCGAGTACTCGCCGGTCTTGTTCGACCCGGACGATGCCGACAGCGAGCCGTCCCCGCCGCTGGCCAAGGCGACCGACTGGGTGCACGTCGAGCTGGACCTCGGCGACGGGCTCAAGCCCTACACCCGGGACACCAACGTGATGCCGCAGTGGGCCGGCAGCTCCTGGTACGAACTGCGCTACCTTGATCCGCAGAACACCGAGCGATTCTGCGCGCCGGAGAACGAGGCCTACTGGATGGGGCCCAGGCCGGCCGAGCACGGCGCCGACGACCCGGGCGGTGTGGACCTGTACGTCGGCGGGGTGGAGCACGCGGTGCTGCACCTGCTGTATTCGCGGTTCTGGCACAAGGTGCTCTACGACCTGGGGCACGTCAGCTCACGGGAGCCGTACCGGCGGCTGGTCAACCAGGGCTACATCCAGGCGTTCGCCTACACCGACACCAGGGGCGGCTACGTTCCGGCCGCGAAGGTGGAAGAACGCGACGGCAAGCACGTGTACGCCGAATCCGACGACGGCCCGGTGGTCGAGGTGGCCCAGGAATTCGGCAAGATGGGCAAGAGCCTGAAGAACTCGGTGTCGCCGGACGAGATCTGCGACGCCTACGGAGCGGACACGCTGCGCGTCTACGAGATGTCGATGGGCCCGCTGGAGGCATCCAGGCCGTGGTCGACCAAGGACGTCGTCGGGGCGCAGCGTTTCCTGCAGCGGGTGTGGCGCCTGATCGTCGACGAGCGGACCGGCCAGACCAAGGTCGACGACGCCGAGCCGGGTCCCGAGACGCTGCGGGTGCTGCACCGCACCGTCGCCGGCGTGACCGAAGACTACGTGGGACTGCGCAATAACACCGCCGCCGCCAAACTGATCGAGTACACCAACCACCTCACCAAACATCACCGGGACCCGGTGCCGCGCGCGGCGGCCGAGCCGCTGGTGCTGATGCTCGCACCGCTGGCGCCGCACCTGGCCGAAGAGCTGTGGCGGCGCCTCGGCCACGATGCGTCGCTGGCGCACGGGCCGTTCCCGGCCGCCGACCCGGCCTATCTGGAAACCGCCACCGTCGAGTACCCGGTGCAGGTCAACGGCAAGAAACGGGGCCTGATCACGGTGGCCACCGACGCCGCCGCCGGCGACATCCGGGCCGCCGCGCTGGCCGACGAGAAGGTGCAGGCGTTTCTGGCCGGCGCGCAGCCCAAGAAGGTGATCGTGGTGCCGGGACGGCTGGTCAACCTGGTGGTCTGAGGGGGCAATGGCGAACGACCCGATCGAAGAAGCCGGCTTCCTGGTTGGTCTGGAGGACGGTGCTCGAGAAGAGCGGGCGGAGCTTCTCGCCTGGCTGGTGGAGCAGGGCTTCACCGTCGAACAGCTTCGCGACGAGCCCGCTGCGATCCTGCTGCCCGGGAATCGAGCGCTGGGCGATGACGGTAGCCATGCGTCCGCCCGGGAGATCAGCGAGACGCACGGAATCGACTTGGAGCTGCTGCAGCGCATCGAGCGCGCGATGGGGCTGCCGCGGGTTGAGAATCCGGACGCCGCCGTTCACCTGCGCGCCGACATCGAGGCGGCCGCGCACTGGCAGCAGGTCATCGACCTCGGCCTGGAGCCCGATCAGGTGATCCTGTTGGTTCGTCGGCTCTCCGACGGGCTCTCGCGCGCCATCCCGGCTATCCGCTACGGCGCGATGTCGGCCGTGCTGCATCCGGGAGCCACCGAGTTGCAGGTGGCCAAGGCGTACGAGGTGATCCTGCATCGCGTCGCACCTTTGCTCGGGCCACTGGTCGCCGAACTCCTGTTCGTGCAGTTCCGCCATGCGCTGGAAGGCGAGGGGATCAACGCCCGGGAACGGGCCGCCGGGATCGCCCTGCCCGGCGCGCGGCGACTCGCCGTCGCCTTCGCCGACATGGTCGGCTTCACCCGGTTGGGGGAGGTGATTCCACCCGAGGAACTGGTCGGTTTGGTTGAGCGGCTTGCCGATCTAGCTCGTGACGTGGCGATAGCGCCGGTTCGGCTGGTCAAGACGATCGGCGATGCGGTGATGCTGGTCTCCCCGGACCCGGTCCGCCTGGCCGAAACGACGCTGGATCTGTCGGAGGCGGCGGACCGCGACGACACGCTGCCGGAGCTGCGGATCGGGATCGCCTGGGGTCAGGCGGTCAGCCGGGCTCGGGACTGGTTCGGCAGTCCGGTCAACGTCGCCAGCCGCATCACCGGCGTGGCTCAGCCGGGCACGGTGCTGGTATCCGGATCGGCGCGGCGGGTGATCGGCCGCGCGGAGGGGCTCCGTTGGGAATTCGTCGGGGCGCCGCGGCTCAAGGGCGTACCCGGAGAGACCAAGCTGTTCAAGGTGCGCCGGGAAGCCACCGGCGGCGCGGTCGACCAGGATCTCCGGGACTGATCGGCCGAGTCAGCGCGGCCGCACCACCACCTCGTGGACGTGTGCGTCCGGTGCGGCGGCCACCACGTCGGCCACCACCCGGGCGACACTCTCCGGGCGGAGGTACCTTGCCGCGTCGTATTCGCCGCCCTCGAAGGTGATCCGGTCGCGCAGCATCGCGGTGTCGGTCTGACCGGGGTAGACGGTGGTCACCCGCAGTGCCGGCTCGTCGTCGCGCAGCGCATCGGCGAATGCGCGCAACGCGAACTTGCTCGCCGAATACGACGCTAACCTGGCCGAAACCCGTTGCCCCGAACCTGAATTGACGAACACAACCCGGCCGCTGCTGCGACGCAGCGTGGGCAGCAACGCCAGTGTCAGCGCGACCGCACCGATCACGTTGACCGCGAAGGTCTCCCGCCACTCGGCGACGGTGGATTCGGCGACATGGCCGGGGAACAGCACCCCGGCGTCGTGCACCAGCACGTCGAGGTCGGTGACTGTGCCGGTGGCGGCCGCGATCCCGTCGGCGTCGGCCAGGTCCATCGGCAGGGTGCTCGCACCGAACCGTTCGGCGACCGCGGTCAGTCGCGGGGAGGGACGACCGGCCAACACCAGGGTGTGGGTGGGCGCCAGGGCGGCGGCGATGGCCGATCCGATCCCGCCGCCGGCGCCGGTGATCAGTGCGGTCGGCACGCGCGGAGCCCCGGTGCTGGCCACCCGCGGGCGGTCAGGGCTGCCCGTCACTGGCCGCGAGCGGGGCGTCGGCGAGTTCGCAGCTGGCCAGCCGTTCCAGCGGGGCCAGCGCTGCGGTGAGGGTCGCCAAGTCGTCGTGGCTGAGCCGGCTCAGCATCGCGGCTAGGGCCGCGTGCCGGTTGGCCAGCGATTCCCGGTGCACCGCGAGGCCCTGCGGGGTGATCTCGACCAGCACCGCCCGCAGGTCGGACGGGTCGCGGGCCCGCTTCACCAGCCCGACCTTCTCCAGCCGCCGGATCGCGACGGTGGTGGTCGGGGTGCGGACCCGTTCGTGCGCGGCCAGTTCGGTCATCCGCATCGGCCCGCTGTGCAGCAGCGTGATCAGGATCGACAGCTGGGCCAGGGTCAGGTCGCTGGTCGTGGAGCTGGCGAGGTCACCGTGGTCGCCGCGGCTGACGTCGCCGCGCCGCAGGATGGCGTAGAGCCGGGACAGCGCACGGTGCAGGCCCTCGGCCAACGCCGGCAGCTCCGGAACGTCGGCTGTGGTCTCCGTCATAGTTCGACAGTTTAACCTTGCCGGCCGTCCTGACGTCCTCCCCCGCGCCCGCGGGGATTTCTCGGCAGGTGGTGACCTGCGACGGCGTCGTTCCCGAACCGTC
>NZ_JBYCLB010000338.1:0-12156 GCF_057473705.1 Mycobacterium sp. TH-M15
GCTGCCATCGAACCCATACCGACAGCCTCGCCGACCACCCGGTTCAACCGCAGAAACGACACACCGGATATCGCCGGTTACTGACCCACGCACCTAGAGGCGCCGCTGAAGTTTCAGGCGCCCGGCATCAC
The DNA here is from genome assembly GCF_057473705.1 of Mycobacterium sp. TH-M15. NCBI lineage: Bacteria > Bacillati > Actinomycetota > Actinomycetes > Mycobacteriales > Mycobacteriaceae > Mycobacterium > Mycobacterium sp. TH-M15. The sequence continues at coordinate 132 of NZ_JBYCLB010000338.1, forward strand.
GGTTCAGCTGGGATTGGGCATCGGCCGGCTGGTCTTCCGGGCGCTCAACAGCGTCGAGGTGGTGCTGGTGGCGGTGCTCGTCGCGGCGGTCGCGTTCGATCCGCCGGAACCGGTTGCGCTGGCCGGGATCGGTGTCGCGGCGGCGGTGTTGGCCGGTCAGCTGGTGGGGGTGCGACCCCGGCTGGTCCGCCGCTCCGATGCGGTCCTGGCCGCGGCCGACGCACCGCCGGGCGGGCTGGTGCACCGCTCCCGCGCGCATTACGCATACGCGGCGCTGGAGCTGGTCAAGGTCGCTGCGCTGCTGGCCGCCGGGGCCGCTCTGGCGCTTTTGCCGCAGTGCCCGGTGTGAAAAACCCGGACCGACGGCGCCCGGCCCGCGTGCGCCTTCGTAGAGTGTCAACGACCGCCGCGAACAGATCCGGCTGCCGACGAAGGGCACTTCGATGACTGAGCGAACGTTGGTGTTGATCAAGCCGGACGGCGTCCGTCGCGGCCTGGTGGGGGAGATCATCGGCCGGATCGAGCGGAAGGGCCTGACCATCGCGGCGCTGGAGCTCAAGCCCGTCGACGAGCCGCTGGCCCGCAAGCACTACGCCGAGCACGAGGCCAAGACGTTCTTCGCCTCGCTGGTGCGGTTCATCACCTCGGGTGCGGTGGTGGCGGCGGTGGTGGAGGGTCCGAACGCGATCGCGGCGTTTCGTCAGCTGGCCGGGGCCACCGATCCGGTGGCCCAGGCCGCGCCGGGCAGCATCCGCGGTGACTTCGGGCTGGAGACCCAGTACAACCTGGTGCACGGCTCGGATTCCGCGGAGTCGGCGGAGCGCGAGATCGCCCTGTGGTTCCCCGATTTCAAGCCGCCGGTGGTGGCGCCGGGCGTCACGCTCGCCTGACCTACGTGGACCCGGCGGGCCGTCAGAGCGCTTGCACGGCCTGCCGAATCCCGAGGTAGGTCGCTTCGTCGTAACCGACCAGCCGCGCCTCGACCACCGCCGTGGATGTGGCGCTGATCGTCTGCACCGCCGCGGCTATCGCGTCCGCCAGCGGCCAGCCGTACACGCCGGCGCTGATCAACGGGAACGCAATGGTACCCACGCCGAGTTCGTCGGCGACCTCCAGCGATCGGCGGTAGCACGACTCGAGCAGCGCCCGGTCGCGCTGGCCGGCGCGGTAGTTCGGCCCGACGGTGTGGATCACCCACCGGGCCGGCAGATCGCCCGCGGCGGTCCAGCCGGCGTCACCGGTGGCCAGCCCATCCGGGAAGCGCGCGATGCAGTCGCGCAGGACGGCGGGCCCGCCGGCGCGGTGGATCGCGCCGTCCACGCCGCCGCCCCCGCGCATGGCGGTGTTCGCGGCGTTCACGATCGCGTCGACGTGCTGCGCGGTGATGTCACCACGGACAGCGGTCAGGGTCGGCATATCGGGCCTCCCGTGCCGGCAGGTCACCGCTCGAGCATACGGCGGCATGGCGACGCATCATGACAGCAAGATCGCCGCTGTTATGATGACAGCATGCGAACCACGGTGACGCTGGACCCGGACGTGGTGGCGGCATTACAGCGTGCGGTGCGCGAACGCGGAACGTCGTTCAAGGCGGTGCTCAACGACGCGGTGCGGCGTGGGTTGAGCGGCCAGCCCGACCGGCGGCGTTACCGCACGCCGAGCCGCGACATGGGACTGCGTGACGGGGTCGACATCGACAAGGCGCTGGCACTGGCGGCAGCCGACGAAGACGCCGAGACCCTGCGCAAGCTCGCGCTGCGCAAATGAGGCTGCTCGACCTGAACATCCTGGTGTACGCGATCGACGAGTCGTCGCCGCGGCATGCGCCGGCCCGAAACTGGCTGGATCAGACGCTCTCCGGTTCGGACACCGTCGCCTTCGCCTGGCAGGTGCTCATCGGTTTCGTCCGATTGTCGACGCGCCCAGCGGTGTTCGCCCGGCCGTTCGCTGTCGATGAGGCGTTCGACGTCGTCGACGAATGGTTGCAGCAACCATGCGTCACGATGCTCCACCCAACCGACCGCCATGCCAGCGTCGTCCGTGGCCTGCTGGCCCCGCTCGGCACGGCGGGTAACCTGACCAGCGACGCCCATCTCGCCGCTCTGGCGGTCGAGCACGGAGCCGAATTATGCTCCACCGATGTTGATTTCAGTCGATTCCCGGGTGTGCGGTGGATCGACCCGATCGCCGACACGCGCTGAGGAGAAGGACCGGATGACACTCACGAGCCGCGACCAGCACGACGACTGGGACATCGCCACCAGCGTCGGCTCCACCGCGGTGATGGTGGCCGCGTGCCGCGCGGTGGAGACCGCCGGGCCGGACCCGAAGATCTCCGACCCGTACGCCGCCGTTCTGGTCTCCGGCGCGAATTCCGGCGCCTGGGAGCACCTGCTCGACGCCGACATGCCCGCCAGACTCGCCGCGGCCAGCGCCGAGACCGTCGCGCTGTACACCAACATGCTCGGCTACCAGGCCACCCGCACCCACTTCTTCGACACCTGCCTGACGGCGGCCGCGCAGGCCGGAATCACCCAGGTGGTGATCCTGGCGTCCGGGCTGGATTCCCGCGCCTACCGGCTGGACTGGCCGGCCGGCACCATCATCTACGAGATCGACCAGCCGAAGGTGCTGGCCTACAAGGCGACGGCGCTGGCCGCTCACGGCGCAACGCCCACCGCCGAGCGCCGCGAGGTCGGCGCCGACCTGCGCGGCGACTGGCCGGCCGCGCTGCGCGCCGCCGGGTTCGACCCGGCCATCTCGACGGTCTGGCTGGCCGAGGGGCTGCTGGTGTACCTCAACGCCGAGGCGCGGGAGCTGCTCTTCGACCGGATCACCGAGCTCAGCGCGCCGGGCAGCCGATTCGCCACCGAGGGCGGAGCGCCCCGTCGCGACGGCGTACCGGTCTGGATCCGCTTCGTGCGCGCCGCCGCCGAGCTCGGCATCGAGCAGAGCGTGGTCATCGAGGACCTGGTGCACCCGGTGCGCCCCACCCCGGTCGAGTTGCTCGCCGAACGCCGCTGGCGGGTCACCGAACATCCGGTGCGGCAGGCGATGCAGGCGCTGGACCGCTGGGTCGAGGTGCCCGGCGCCGAGGATGAGGCGCGGCAGGCGGTGTTCGTCACCGGTGGGCTTGCGGACTGAACAGCACAAAAATACTGTGACTAGCTAACTATCTCCGGTAGGGTGGGTGCGGCGGCGACGACGTCCACGAACCGGGGAGAGGGTCCAATGTTTCGATCGGTGCTGGTCAAGGTGGGTGCCGCGGGAGTCGGCCTGGCATTGTCGCTGACAGCGGCAGCCGGGACCGCCACCGCCGAACCCGACATGACGGCGGTGGTGAACATGACCTGCAGCTATCCGCAGGTGATGGCGGCGTTGGATGCCGAATCGCCGGAGGCCGCGGCCCAACTCAACGCATCGCCGCAGGCGACGGCGATGCTGCAATCCTTCATCAATTCACCGCCGGCCAAGCGGCAGAGGATGCTCGACAAGCTGCAGCGCAACCCGAAGGCCCAGCAGTACGCGGACCAATACGTCGGCCTGGTGATGCAGGTGATCGGGACCTGCAACAACTACTGATGTTGACCGCCGGGTTGTCGCCTTTCGACCGGCTTCGCCGGGTTGTATGGGATACTGGCGATCGGGTGAACGCCACCACACCGGTGGCCGACATCCGGATGAAGAGTTAGGCGAGTGCGACCATCCCCGTGGTGCGGCGCCCATTGCCCAGCCCTCATTCAGCCAGGCGCCGAGTGAGTTCAACGAGAGCCGCTCGGGGCGAGACCCCCACAAGCCCGGGGATTCACCCGGGTGCATAGCGAAAAGCCCTCGCGTGGCCGCGTCGCTCGACGCGCCCGAGGGCTTAAGGAGAGTACGTGGCCGATGATGCGCTTTCTGCAGAAACACCCGCGGTGCCGGCGCACCCCGACGAGTTGCCGGACCGGCTCCGGGTGCATTCCCTGGCCCGGACGCTGGGCACCACCAGCCGACGGGTCATCGACGCGCTGACCGAGCTTGACGGGCAGGTTCGTAGCGCCCAGTCCACGGTGGATCAGGCCGACGCGGCCCGGGTGCGCGACCTGCTGGCCGCGGCCGGTCCCGACCCGGGCGATCCCAGCGACCCGGACCCGCCCGACGAGCCCGACGTGCCCGACGAGCCAGAGTCTCGGCTGATGCTGGAGACGACCCCGGATTCGTCCGGGTATATGCCGCTGTTCGTCGCACCGCAGCCGCGGTCCGAGGTCGCCGAGCCGGCCGAGGCCGAGTTCGACGCCGACGACGCCGACGGCTCGGACGCCGACGACGAGGATCGCCCGGCGGGCCGGCGGCGCCGGCGCGGCCGGCGCGGACGGGGCCGTGGCCGCGGATCGGACGACCGCACCGACGTCGACGACGACACCGAGGACGTGGGCGCCGACGACACCGCCGGTGCGGACGTCGACGACGAGGAGAACGGCGCCGCCGACGAGGCCGGCAACCGGCGGCGGCGGCGCCGGCGGCGGCGGAAGTCCGGCACCGGCGGCGACGAGGCCGCATCCGCCGACGACCCGCCCAACACCGTCGTGCACGAGCGGGCGCCCCGATCCAGGTCCGCCAAGGGCGGCAAGGAGACAGCCGACGACGAGATCAAGGGGATCAACGGGTCGACCCGGCTGGAGGCCAAGCGGCAGCGCCGGCGCGACGGCCGGGACGCGGGGCGGCGTCGGCCGCCGATCCTGAGCGAGGCCGAGTTCCTGGCCCGCCGCGAGGCGGTCGACCGGGTGATGGTGGTGCGGGATCGGGTTCGCACCGAACCGCCGCACACCGGCGCCCGCTACACCCAGATCGGGGTGCTGGAAGACGGCGTGCTGGTGGAGCACTTCGTCACCTCCGCCGCCTCCACCTCGCTGGTGGGCAACGTCTACCTGGGCATCGTGCAGAACGTGCTGCCGTCGATGGAGGCCGCCTTCGTCGACATCGGCCGGGGCCGCAACGGCGTGCTCTACGCCGGCGAGGTGAACTGGGAAGCGGCCGGGCTCGGCGGGGCCAACCGCAAGATCGAGCAGGCGCTCAAACCCGGTGACTACGTGGTGGTGCAGGTCAGCAAGGACCCCATCGGTCACAAGGGTGCCCGGCTGACCACTCAGGTCTCGCTGGCCGGTCGCTATCTGGTGTACGTGCCGGGTGCGTCGTCGACCGGGATCAGCCGCAAGCTGCCCGACACCGAACGGCAGCGGCTCAAGGAGATCCTGCGCGAGGTGGTGCCGGCCGGGGCCGGGGTGATCATCCGCACCGCCTCGGAGGGCGTCAGGGAAGAAGATATCCGGGCCGACGTGAACCGGCTGCAACAGCGCTGGGAGCAGATCGAGGCCGCCGCGGCCGAGGCCACGGAGAAGGCGGCCGGTGCGGCGCTGACGCTCTACGAGGAACCCGATGTGCTGGTCAAGGTGATCCGTGACCTGTTCAACGAGGATTTCTCGCAGCTGATCGTCGCCGGCGACGACGCCTGGGCGACCATCAACGACTACCTGAACTCGGTGGCGCCGGAGTTGGGGTCCAAGCTCACCAAATACGAGGTGGTGACCGGTCCGGACGGGCAGCCGGGGCCGGATGTGTTCGCGGTGCACCGGGTCGACGAGCAGCTAGCCAAGGCGATGGACCGCAAGGTCTGGCTGCCGTCCGGCGGGACCCTGGTGATCGACCGGACCGAGGCGATGACCGTGGTCGACGTCAACACCGGCAAGTTCACCGGCTCCGGCGGGAACCTCGAGGAGACGGTCACCAAGAACAACCTGGAGGCCGCCGAGGAGATCGTCCGGCAGCTGCGGCTGCGTGACATCGGCGGCATCGTCGTCGTCGACTTCATCGACATGGTGCTGGAGTCCAACCGGGATCTGGTGCTGCGCCGGCTGACCCAGGCGCTGGCCCGGGACCGGACCCGCCACCAGGTGTCGGAGGTGACCTCGCTGGGGTTGGTGCAGCTGACCCGCAAGCGGCTGGGCACCGGGCTGATCGAGGCGTTCTCGACGTCGTGCCAGCACTGCGCCGGCCGTGGCATCGTGTTGCATGCCGACCCGGTCGACTCGCCGGCCCCGGGACGCAAGTCGGAGTCGGGCGGCCGCCGGGGTAAGCGTGCCAAGAAGGCCAAGGCCGAAGAGCCGGCGGTGGCCAAGGTTCCGCCACATCAGCCCGGCGACCACCCGATGTTCAAGGCGATGGCCGCGGCCAACGGCCGGCACGACGACGAGGAAGCCGAGGAGCTTGGGGAGTCCGAAGTCGAGCCGTCGGCGGAGGCTACCGACGAGCAGCCGATCGTCGGCCGGGGTGGGGCACCCGACGACGACTACGACGACACCGACGACACCGACGACGAAGACGAGGACGACGAGGTCGATCTCGACGACGACGACGAAGACTTCGACGACGACCTGGACGTCATCGACGACTCGGACGACACCGACCAGGACGATTCCGACGACGCCGACGATGCGGTGGGCGGCGCCGCCACGGCACCGGCCCCGGTAGCCACTCGCCGGCGTCGCACCGCGGCCCGGCCCGCCGGTCCGCCGGCGCACGAGGGTTGATGCAGATTCCGTTCGTCGACGCGGTGTCCAACGCTTTCGGCCGGCGCTCCGCCGACCTCAAGCTCACCGAGCGGCTCGGACCGGCAGCGAACGGCGCCGGTGACGACGACCTGGGAGGGCTGCCGACCGACACCGTCCTGCTGCTGCAGCGGATGGAGAACCGGCTGGTCCGGCACCACCTGCACAACCCCGGCGTGCTGCGCGACGACGATCTGCGCCGGCTGCGGTACGTCCTCAACTTCGCCAGGCTGGTCGACTTCGAGCCCGGCGCCGCCGGGCCGGGTGGAGCCAGGGGTCGTGGCGACGTGTCGGTCGGAGACGAGGTCGCCCCCTGGCGGGCCCGGGTGGCCGACGCCCTGGCCGGGCCGCTGCGCGACGAGAAGGACGCACCGACCGCGCTGGCGGCGGCCCGTGCGGTCCTCGCCGGCCTCGCCGATGACCAGGACGAGCAGCGCAGATCGCTGGTCGCGCGGCACGCCAACGCCTTCTCCGCCGCCGAGCTCGACGCCGAGGTCGGCTACAAGAAGCTGGTCACCGTGCTCGGCGGCGGTGGCGGTGCCGGTTTCGTCTACATCGGTGGGATGAAGCGGCTGCTGGACGCCGGTCACGTCCCCGACTACCTGGTCGGCTCGTCGTTCGGCGCGATCATGGGCGCCGTCGTCAGCCGGGCCGTCCCGGTGCCGTTCGAGGAGTACGTCGACTGGGCCAAGACCGTCTCCTACCGCGGCATCCTCGGACCCGACCGGCTACATCGGCGGCACGGGCTCACCGGGGCGTTCGCGCTGCGGTTCGACCGGTTCGCCGACGCGCTGTTCAGCCGCGCCGACGGCGAGCGGATGCGCATCTGCGATTTGGCGATCCCGTATGAGGCGGTGGTCGCCGGCGTGCGCAACCAGTCGTTCACGGTGCTGCCGTCGAAGTTTCGCCGGGAGAAGCTGGCGGCGCTGCGGCTGCGCTCGATCCCGCATCTGCCGATCGGGATCGGACCGCAGGTGGCGGTCCGGATGTGGCAGACGGCCGCGTTCATCGACGCCCGGGTGACCAAGCCGATCGTGATCGGCGGCGACGACGCGACCCGTGACCTCAACGTCGTCGACGCGGCGTCCTTCTCGTCGTCGATCCCGGGCGTGCTGCACCACGAGACCAGCGATCCCGCCATGGTCCCGATCCTCGACGCGCTGCTCGACGAGAACGACGTCTCGGCGCTCGTCGACGGTGGCGCCGCCAGCAACGTCCCGGTCGAGCTGGCCTGGAAGCGGGTGCGCGACGGCAAGCTCGGCACCCGCAACGCCTGCTATCTGGCCTTCGACTGCTTCCACCCGCAGTGGGACCCGAAGCACCTGTGGCTGGTCCCGATCACCCAGGCCATTCAGCTGCAGATGGCGCGCAACGCGCCCTACGCCGATCACCTGGTGCGGTTCGCGCCGACCCTGTCGCCGGTGAACCTGGCACCGTCGTCGGCCGCCATCGACGGCGCCTGCGAATGGGGGGAGCGCAGCGTCGACAAGGCGGTGCCGGTGGTCTCCGCGCTGCTGAAACCGACGTGGTGGGAGGGTGACCGACCCGCGGTCCCGGGCGCGGCGGCCGAGCGGCGCGAGGTGCCGGCGGCGGCGTCGATGAGCGCGGTGATGGCGCCCGGCGGGCGTTTTGCCCGGTGGCGGCGCCGTCGCAGGTCCGGTCGCCGGGGTTGATGGCGGGTTTGACCGGGTTGCCGCTGGTCACGTACCCTTGACCAGTTGTCGCCAGGCCCGCAGGCCGGCACATCCCCAGTTCACCGCGCGTGCCCGATGATGCGCGCGTATCGATGAGTGAAGCAGAGGTAGACGCAACGATGGCGACCTACGCAATCGTCAAGACCGGCGGCAAGCAGTACAAGGTCGCCGTCGGGGACGTGCTCAAGGTGGAGAAGCTGGACTCCGAGCCCGGCGCCAAGGTGACGCTGCCGGTGGCCCTGGTGGTCGACGGTGCCACCGTGACCACCGATGCCGCCAAGCTGGCGAAGATCTCGGTCACCGGTGAGGTGCTCGAGCACACCAAGGGCCCCAAGATCCGGATCCACAAGTTCAAGAACAAGACCGGCTACCACAAGCGGCAGGGTCACCGGCAGCGGCTGACCGTGCTCAAGGTCACCGGAATCAAGTAGCGGGAGACTACCGACATGGCACACAAGAAGGGCGCTTCCAGTTCACGCAACGGGCGCGACTCCAATGCCCAGCGGCTCGGCGTCAAGCGGTTCGGCGGCCAGGTGGTCAAGGCCGGCGAGATTTTGGTGCGGCAGCGGGGTACTCATTTCCATCCGGGCATTAACGTCGGTCGCGGTGGCGACGACACGCTCTTCGCGACGTCCCCCGGCGCGGTCGAGTTCGGCGTCAAGCGCGGCCGCAAGACGGTCAACATCGTTCCGGTCGCCCGCGACTGAGCGTCGCGAGTGTGCCACCGCGGCGACGAATCGCCCCGCCGCGGCCGCACACTCGGCGTGGGATAGGTGATGTGCGATGCCCCGGTTCGTCGACCGCGTCGTGATCCATGTGCGGGCCGGCGACGGCGGTAACGGCTGCGCGTCCATCCACCGGGAGAAGTTCAAGCCGCTCGGCGGCCCGGACGGCGGCAACGGCGGACGCGGCGGCAGCGTTGTGCTGGTGGTCGATCCCGGAGTGCACACGCTGCTCGACTTCCATTTCCGCCCGCACATCATCGCGCCGTCGGGTAAGCAGGGCATGGGCGGCAACCGGGATGGTGCCGCCGGCGCCGACCTGGAGGTCAAAGTTCCCGACGGCACCGTGGTGCTCGACGAAGACGGCCACCTGCTGGCCGACCTGGTGGGGGCGGGATCGCGTTTCGAGGCGGCGGCTGGCGGCCGTGGTGGGCTGGGTAACGCGGCCCTGGTCTCCCGGGCCCGCAAAGCCCCGGGGTTCGCCCTGCGCGGCGAGCCCGGGCGGTCGCACGACCTCACCGTCGAACTCAAGACCGTCGCCGACGTCGGCCTGATCGGGTTCCCGTCCGCCGGAAAATCCTCGCTGGTATCCGTCATCTCGGCGGCCAAGCCGAAGATCGCCGACTACCCGTTCACCACGCTCGCCCCGAATCTGGGCGTGGTCTCGGCGGGCGAGCACACCTACACCGTCGCCGACGTGCCCGGCCTGATCCCCGGCGCCTCGGCGGGCCGCGGGCTGGGCCTGGATTTCCTGCGCCACATCGAGCGCTGTGCGGTGCTGGTGCACGTCGTTGACTGTGCGACCGCCGAACCGGGACGCGACCCGGTCTCCGACATCGACGCGCTGGAGGCCGAGCTGGCCGCCTACACCCCGTCACTGCAACTGGATTCGACGCTCGGCGACCTGGCCGACCGGCCGCGGGCGGTGGTGCTCAACAAGGTGGACATGCCGGAGGCGCGCGAGCTCGCCGAATTCGTCCGCGACGACATCGCCGGCGAGCGCGGCTGGCCGGTCTTCCTGGTGTCCACGATCAACCGGGAGGGATTGCGGGCGTGGACCGTCGCACTGGCCGATCTGGTCGAGGCCTTCCGCGCGGCCCGGCCGGCACCGGTGCCGCGCCGGCCGGTGATCCGCCCCCGGCCGGCCGGTGAGGCCGGGTTCTCCGTGGCGGCCGGCGACGACGGCGGTTTCCTGGTCCGCGGCGAGCGCCCGGAGCGCTGGATACAGCAGACCGATTTCGACAACGACGAGGCGGTCGGTTACCTCGGCGACCGGCTGGCCCGGCTGGGCATCGAGGACGAACTGCTGCGGTTGGGCGCTCGGCCCGGCTGCGCGGTGACGATCGGCGAGATGACCTTCGACTGGGAGCCGGCCACCCCGGCCGGCGCCGACCAGGCCCCGATGACCCGGCGCGGCACCGACCCCCGGCTGGACCGCACCGACCGGGCCGGCGCCGCCGAACGCAAAGCCGCCCGCAAGCAGCGACGCGAGCACCATGAGTCGCACAGCCGGCGACGATGCAGAGCGACGCGATGAGGAGGAGCGGCGCCGATGAGCACAGCCGGCGACGATGCAGAGCGAAGCGATGAGGAGGAGCGGCGCCGATGAGCACAGCCCGCGACGCGATCCGCACCGCGCGCAGCGTCGTGGTGAAGGTGGGCACCACAGCGCTCACCACGCCGACCGGGATGTTCGACGCCGCGGCGCTGGCCCAGCTCGTCGATGCGATCGAGGGCCGGATGAAAGCCGGCTCCGATCTGGTGATCGTGTCGTCCGGGGCGATCGCCGCGGGCATCGAGCCACTCGGACTATCCAAGCGGCCAACGGATCTTGCCACCAAGCAGGCGGCGGCCAGCGTCGGGCAGGTGGCCCTGGTGAACGCCTGGAGCGCCGCGTTTCACCGCTACGGCCGCACCGTCGGGCAGGTGCTGCTCACCGCGCAGGACGTCTCGATGCGGGTGTCGCACACCAACGCCCAACGCACCCTGGACCGGCTGCGGGCGCTGCACGCGGTGGCGATCGTCAACGAGAACGACACGGTGGCCACCGGCGAGATCCGGTTCGGCGACAACGACCGGCTCTCGGCGTTGGTGGCGCACCTGGTCGGCGCCGACGCGCTGGTGCTGCTCTCCGATGTCGACGGCCTCTACGACGCCGACCCGCGCAAGGGTGCGGCGCGGCCGATCCCCGAGGTGGCCGGGCCGGCCGACCTGGCCGGCGTGGTGGCCGGCCGCGGCAGTCACCTGGGCACCGGTGGGATGGAGTCGAAGCTCTCCGCGGCGCTGCTGGCCGCCGACGCGGGGGTGCCGGTGCTGCGGGCCGCGGCCGCTTACGCGGCCGCGGCGCTGACCGACGCGACGGTGGGCACGGCGTTCGCCGCGCGACGGCAGCGGCTGTCGGCGCGCAGGTTCTGGGTGCGCTACGCCGCCGAGGCGGCCGGTTCGCTGACCCTGGACGACGGTGCGGTGCGCGCGGTGCTGACCGAGCGACGCTCGTTGCTGGCGGCCGGCGTCACCGCGGTCTCCGGGGTGTTCCACGGCGGCGACGTGGTGCAGCTGTGCGGACCGGACGGCCGGGCGGTGGCCCGCGGTGTGGTCGGTTACGACGCCGCCGAACTGGCCGGCATGATCGGCCGCTGCACCGCCGATCTGCCCGCTGACGAGCGGCGGCCGGTGGTGCACGCCGACGACCTGGTCGCCGTCTAACCTAGTTCTCGCCGGGTCTCGCACGGAATCGCGAGACCACCAGGGCCACCAGCGTGTCGATGAGCTCCTCGGCGCCGGTCTGCCATTTGTCGGCGTTGAGGTGGCCGCTCATCTCCATGTCGGCGATGCCGTGGGTGCCGGCCAGCAGCAGGCTCCGCAGCGCCGGGCGAGATGGCCGGGAAGGGAATCGCCGCCGCCGACCGGCTGGCAGCGGCGATGACGCGCCCGGTGCCCGGCTACTTCTGCGAGGCCCACCACAACAACGACTACGCGCAGCAGCCCCGCACCGCCGTCGACGACCTCACCTGGCGGTGCGGCC
>NZ_JBYCLB010000339.1:0-3747 GCF_057473705.1 Mycobacterium sp. TH-M15
GACGCGCAGGGAACCGGCCTGCCGGTGTTGGGATCCGGTGGCGTGCGCAACCCGCTGGACGTGGCGCGGGCGCTGGCGCTCGGCGCGGCGGCCGCCGGAGTCTCCGGGGCCTTCCTCGGCACCCTGCTCGACGGCGGGGCGGACCGGCTGGTCGACCAGATCCGCAGCTGGCTGGAGCGGCTGACGGCGGTGATGACCGTCCTCGGCGCGGCCCGCCCGGCGGATCTGACCCGCTGCGACCTGCTGGTCACCGGCGGGCTGCGCACCTTCTGCACCGACCGCGGGATCGAGACCGGCTGCCTGGCACGGCGATCCCGCTCGGCGGGAACCTCCTAGCGAAGGGACAGACCATGGACTTCGAACACACCGCGGCCAGCGTGCCGATGCGCTGGGTGGGCCCGCTGAAGGTCACCGGCAACGTGGTCAGCACCGAGACGAAGATCCCGCTGGCCACCTACGAGTCGCCGTTGTGGCCGTCGGTGGGCCGCGGGGCCAAGGTCTCGATGCTGACCGAGCGGGGGATCGTCGCCACCCTGGTCGACGACCGGATGACCCGGTCGGTGCTGGTCCAAGCCGAGGACGCCGCCACCGCGCACGACGCGACCCGGCAGCTGCACGACCGGTTCGACGAGATGAACGCGATCGTGCACGGCTGCAGCAAGTTCGCCGAGCTGATCGGGATTCGTCACGAGATCGTCGGCAACCTGCTGTTCATCCGGCTGGAGTTCACCACCGGGGACGCGTCCGGGCACAACATGGCCACCCTGGCCGCCGACAACATCCTGTCCTGGATCCTGCAGACCATCCCCGGGCTGTCCTACGGGTCGATCTCCGGTAACTACTGCACCGACAAGAAGGCGACCGCGATCAACGGCCTGCTCGGCCGTGGCAAGAACGTCGTCACCGAGCTGACCGTGCCACGCGAGGTGGTGCAGCAGCGGTTGCACACCACCGCGGCCAAGATCGCCGAGCTCAACGTGCGCAAGAACCTGATCGGCACCATGCTGGCCGGCGGCATCCGGTCGGCCAACGCCCACTACGCCAACATGCTGCTCGGCTTCTACCTGGCGACCGGCCAGGACGCGGCCAACATCGTCGAGGGCTCGCAGGGGGTGACGGTGGTCGAGGACCGCGACGGCGATCTGTACTTCTCCTGCACGGTGCCGAACCTGATCGTCGGTGCGGTGGGCAGCGGCAAGGACCTGGACTTCGTCCGGGACAACCTGGAGCGGCTGGGCTGCACCGCCGAGCGCGGCCCGGCCGAGAACGCGCACCGGCTGGCGGTGTTCGCGGCGGCCGGGGTGCTCTGCGGGGAGCTGTCGCTGCTGGCGGCGCAGACCAACCCCGGCGAGCTGATGCGGGCGCATGTGCAGTTCGAGCGCCAGCGCGGGTAGCCGGTGTCGGCGCGGCCCAGCACCCGACCGGCGGCAGCCGAGCGCCGCTGATAGGGTCGCCAGATGGATCGGCGCAGCATGTTGATGATGTCTGGGCTCGGCGCGCTGGCGGCGGTCGCAACCCGCGTCCCGCAGGCGCACGCCTACCCGACCGCGCCCGCCGCACCGGCCGGTGCGCCCGGCGCCTACATCTTCGCCGACGACTTCGACGGCCCGGCCGGCCAGGGCCCCGACCCGGCCAACTGGACGGTGCAGACCTGGCAGGACGACACCTGGCCGCCGGTGCTCGGGCAGTACCGCGCGCAGAACGTGTTCCTCGACGGCAACTCCAACCTGGTGCTGCAGGCCAGCCATGAAGGCGACACGTTCTACAGCGGCAAGGTGCGCGGCAACTGGCGCGCGGGGATGGGCACCACCTGGGAGGCGCGGATAAAACTGGACTGCCTGACCGACGGCAACTGGCCGTCGTTCTGGGCGGTCAACGAGGATCCCGACCCGGACGGCGAGGTCGACATCTTCGAGTGGTACGGAAACGGCGTCTGGCCGCCGGGAACCACCGTGCACGCCGCATCCAACGGCAAGACCTGGGAAGGCAAATCCATCCCCGGCATGGTGGACGGCGCCTGGCACACCTGGCGGATGGGCTGGTACGAGGACGGTTTCCATTTCTGGCGTGACGGGACACCGTACTTCAGCGTCCCGCCGAAGCCCATCCCGGTGCACGGCAACCCGAGTGACCTGCGGTGGCCGTTCAGCATCCCGGGCTACTGGATGACGCCGATGTTCACCCTGGCGGTCGGCGGGCCGGGTGGCGGAAACCCCGACACGGGCGTATTCCCGTCGCAGATGCTCGTCGACTACGTCCGGATCTGGTAGCGCACCGTCAGCGCGCCGCTTTGATCACCTGAACCAGGCTGAACTGCCAGCGCTCGAGCAGTCGGAAACCAAGCCCGTCCGGCACCGAGAACGCCGGGGTGCCGCCGAACCGTGGACCGGGCGGCAGCGTCGTCGCCTGCTCGTGAGCGGGCCTGGAGTCGTCGGCCTCGGTGATGATCCACACGACACCGCAGTGGCTCAACGGCTCGGCGACCACCTCCGGTATCAGGTTGGTGTCGAAGACGTCGTTGCGGTCGACCGCGCGTTGCCAGCGGGTGAGGTCGACCAGCTTTCGGTACGCATCGGGCCGCGCGGCCAGCAGCGGACGCATCGGGGCGGGCATGAAGCTCACCGTGTCGTTGACCAGCAGGCAATCCCCCGGCGCCGCCTTCGCGCCGATCAGATCGGCGACCTGACTGTAGTCCATCCCGTATTTGGCATACGGAATGCGTTGGACGCCAATATAATTCGGCGTTGCAACGGCGGCCAGCACGCCGACCATGCCGGCCGCCGGCCAGGGCGTGACCGACACCGCACCGATGCAGACGCCGAGGATCAGCGCCACCGCCGGGGCGGTGAAGGCCAGATACCGCGGGGTGTAGATCGGGTGAACCAGCGCCGAGAAGACGACGATCGCCGCGGTCGGCAGCACCAACCAGCCGATCGCCAGGGCCACCAGTTGCCGGGTGTCCCCGGTCGGTCGGGCCGATCCGCCGAGCTTTGAACCGACGGCCGCGGCCACCACCACCGCCGACGCCAGCGCGAACAGCGGACTGCGCTCGAAGTACTGCTGAATCGCGACGTCTTCGACCGTCCGGTGCCCGATCGGTGCGATCCAGCTGATCTGCTGCGCCTGCCCGACCACCGCGGCGACGAACGGCGCCAGCACACCGCCGGCCACCGCCGACGCGACGGCGAACCGGGCCAGCACCGACCGCCGGCGTCCGAACAGGCCGACGAAGACGGCGTGCGCCAACCACAACAGCACCAGGTACACGTCGAGCAGGACCGAGATCGCCAGCAGCGCCCCGTAGCCCGGCCAGGCCCAGGCGCTCTCGGCGCGCATGGCATACACCAGCAGCACGGTCAGCCAGACCGCGGCCATCATCGACATCGCGTACGGCCGGGCTTCGATGCCCGCCCAGGTGGCCCGGGGCAGGATGCCACAGACCAGCCCGGAGCTGACGGCGACGGTGCGCGACGAGAACTGCCTGCCCAGCACCACCGCGCCCGCCGCGGCGGCACCGACCGCCAGCCCGCTCGGCGCGCGGGACCAGAACTCGGTCGGCGGGAAGACCGTGAACCAGCCGTGCATCAGCAGGTAGTACAGGCCGTGCACCGCGTCGACGTCGCCCAGCAGCCGCCACAGCTGGCCCAGCGAACGGCTGTAGGCGACGGAGATGGTCGCGGCCTCGTCGTACCAGAACGACGGACGCCCGGCGCCGGCCAGGCTCACCGCGGCGGCCAGCACCGCGAC
>NZ_JBYCLB010000340.1:0-1799 GCF_057473705.1 Mycobacterium sp. TH-M15
ACCATCATGGGTCCGTCCGACATGTTCGGCGAGCTGTCGATCTTCGACCCCGGGCCCCGGACCTCCACGGCGACCACCATCACCGAGGTGAAGGCGGTCTCGATGGACCGCGACGCGTTGCGGTCGTGGATCTCCGACCGCCCGGAGATCGCCGAGCAGCTGCTGCGGGTGCTGGCCCGCCGGCTGCGGCGCACCAACAACAACCTGGCCGACCTCATCTTCACCGACGTGCCGGGCCGGGTCGCCAAGCAGTTGCTGCAGCTGGCCCAGCGGTTCGGCACCCAGGAGGGCGGCGCGCTGCGGGTGACCCACGACCTGACCCAGGAGGAGATCGCCCAGCTGGTGGGCGCGTCCCGGGAGACGGTGAACAAGGCGCTGGCCGATTTCGCCCACCGCGGCTGGATCCGGCTGGAGGGCAAGAGCGTGTTGATCTCCGACTCCGAACGCCTGGCGAGGCGAGCGAGGTGAGCGCGGGCTGAGCCCGGGCGAACCGCAGCGAGCAGCTGGCCGGCTCGCGCTGACCAGCCCCACTTCGGTGATCTTGCGCCCAGGGCCGTGATCACGGCAGATTCGCAGCCCTGCCGGCAATCTCAACGACGCAGGTAATCCAGCTGGGCCTGCACCGACCATTCGGCGACATCCCACAGCTTCTCGTCGACGTCGGTGTAGACGTGTTCGACCACCTGCCGGGTGGTCGCGTCGTCACCCAGCTCGGCCAGCGCGGCGCGGATCTGATCCAGCCGCTGCTCACGGTGGGCCAGATACTCCGCGGCGACCGCCTGCAGGTCGGCCAGCTCGGGTCCGTGGCCGGGCAGCACCGTCCGCCCGCCCAGGCCCCCCAACCGGCGCAGCGATTCCAGGTAGGCGGCCAGGTCGCCGTCTTCGGGGTCGATCACCGTGGTCCCTCGGCCCAGCACGGTGTCGGCGGTGAGCACCGCATCGGCAAGCACGAACGACACCGAGTCAGAGGTGTGCCCCGGCGTCGCCAGCACCTTGATACGCAGGCCGGCGGCCTCGATCAGCGCACCGTCGGTCAGTTCCCCGCCGAGGCGCCGCTGGAAACCACTGGCCACCGACCACACCGGCGCGTCGATCGCGTCGACCAGCTTGTCGATCGCGTCGGTGTGGTCGCCGTGCCGATGGCTGATCAGCACCAGCGCGATCCGGCCCAGGCCGGTGATCCGGCCGATGTGCGCGTCGTCGTCCGGACCCGGATCGACGATCACCACCTCGTCGCTGCCGGGCGCGCGCAGCACCCAGGTGTTGGTGCCCTCCAGCGTCATCAGGCCCGGGTTCTCGGCCAGCAGCACCGACGCGGTGTCGGTGACCGGCCGCAACCGACCGTAGGCGGGGTGGGTCAGCGCCGCCACCGGGCTACCGGGCTTCCCCTGCGACCTCGACCACCAACTCGACCTCCACCGGCGCGTTCAGCGGCAGCTCGGCCACCCCGACCGCCGAGCGGGCGTGCTCGCCGGCGCTGCCGAACACCTCGCCGAGCAGGTCCGACGCCCCGTTGACCACGGCCGGCTGACCGGTGAAACCCGGGGCCGAAGCGACATAGCCGACCACCTTGACGACCCGGGTCACCGCGTCGATACCGACCAGCGCGTGCACGGCGGCCAGCGCATTGAGCGCGCAGACCCGGGCCAGCGCGGTGCCGTCCGCCGGGCTGACGTCGGCCCCGACCTTGCCGGTCTGCGGCAGGGCGCCGCCGCGCATCGGCAGCTGCCCGGAGGTTAACACCAGGTCTCCGGTGCGAACCGCCGGCAGGTAGGAGGCCACCGGCGCCACCACCTCGG
>NZ_JBYCLB010000341.1:0-4222 GCF_057473705.1 Mycobacterium sp. TH-M15
GCGGGTACACCGTCTCCCCCGCTGCGGCCAGTTCGGCGACCTCGGCGGCGTCGCACCAGCGGTGGCCGTGCAGGTAGTGCCGCTCCAGGCCGGTCCGGCCGGCCGACGACGGCTCGAACCGCGCCGTTCGGTGCACGAAGAAGAACTCCCGGCTGTCCAGCTCCTCGCCGTTGAACTCGAACAGCGCGTCGCGCCGCCAGATCGGGCCGACCAGCTCGGTCGGGTCGACCCGCAGGCCGGTCTCCTCGGCCAGCTCCCGCGCGGCGGCCCGAGCCAGCTGCTCGCCCGGCCGGGCCTGCCCGCCGACGGTGAACCAGAACCGTGGCGCAGCAGCAGCCAACGCGGGGTCGGAGCCGCACAGCAGCAGCACCGCCCCGGCCTCGTCGAGCAGCACCACCCGCGCCGAAACCCGCGGCCGGAACGCGCCGTGATCGTCGTGGACCACCATGTCGGCCCGCTCGACGATCTCGAAATATGTTGGCAGCGAAGCGGTTCCGCCAAGCCGAAGCACCCGGACTAGGGGCCGTCCGCGCAGCGCCACGGTGTCGCGGACCGCGTCGTTGTGAAACCGCCGGGCCAGCAGCACCCGGGTCTCCGCGTCGGCGAGCTCCGCGACCATCGCGGTCGGCAGCACCGCCGGGTCCACCGTCGCCAGCTCCGCCGACAGTTCATTCTCCGCGGCCTCCCGCACGTCCCGCGGGGCGCGTTCGGCTCGATTCGCCAGGTAGGTCAGCCTCGCCAGGCGCCGGCCGTCCCCCTCGTCGGGGTAGGCCTCGACGGCGACCGTCCGGGCCACCACCGCGCGCCGGGCCAGCGCCGCGTCCAGCGCCTGCCAGGACAGCTCGCAGCGCACGTGCAGCCGGTTCAGCCGGTTGGCGGTCTGATACGCCCAGGCCGCCGCGACGGCCAGCGCCGCCACCAGGACGACCACCGCCGCGGCCAGCGCGACCGTCACGCCCATCAGCCGGCCACCGAGACCTTGCTGCCCACCCCGGCGACGGTCTCGTAGACCCGGACGATCTGATCGGCCACCACCGACCAGTCGTAGCGGCGGACCGCCTCGGTGCCGGCGCCGACGTAGCGTCCCCGCAGCTCGTCGTCGACCAGCACCTCGATCAGCGCCCCGGCCAGCGCATCGCCGTCGCCGACCGGCACCAGCCGGCCCGCGCTGCCGTCGCGCAGCACCCGCCGGAACGCGTCGAGGTCGGCGGCCACCACCGCGGTCCCGGCCGCCATCGCCTCGACCAGCACGATGCCGAAGCTCTCGCCCCCGGTGTTCGGCGCGCAGTACACGTCGGCGCTGCGCAGCGCCGACGCCTTCTCCGCGTCGTCGACCTGCCCCAGGAACCGCAGATGCTTGGCCAATCCCCCGGCGCGCCCGCGCAGCTCGGCTTCGTCGCCGCGGCCGACGACCAGCACCTCCACGTCGGGGAAGCGTTCGGCCAGCGCCGGCAGCGCGCCGAGCAGCACCGCCATGCCTTTGCGGGGCTCGTCGTAGCGGCCCAGGAACAGCACCGTGCGGCCGGCCCGCGGATAGCCGGGCAGCCGAGCCGCGCCGGCGACGGCGGCGACGTCGACGCCGTTGGGAATCTCCACCGCATCCGAGCCGAGCGCCTCCATCTGCCAGCGCCGGGCCAGGTCGGAGACCGCGATCCGGCCGACGATCTTCTCGTGCCAGGGCCGCAGCAGACCCTGGAACACGCTCAGCGTCAACGATTTGGTGGTCGAGGTGTGAAACGTCGCGACGATCGGGCCGTCGGCCAGCCGCAGCGCGAGCATCGACAGGCTGGGCGCGTTCGGCTCGTGCAGGTGCAGCACGTCGAAGTCGCCGCCGGCCAGCCAGCGCTTCACCTTGCGGTGCGTCGCCGGGCCGAACCGCAGCCGGGCCACCGACCCGTTGTAGGGAATCGGCACCGCCTTGCCGGCCGACACCACGTAGTCGGGGAGCGCGACGTGCGGGGACGCCGGCGCCAGCACGCTGACCTGGTGGCCGCGGCCGTGCAGCACCCCGGCCAGCTGCAGCACGTGGGCCTGCACCCCGCCCGGGACGTCGAACGAGTACGGGCAGACCATGCCGACCCGCATCAGGTCTCCCCGGGGCCGGACAGCCCCGCCAGTCTCTCCCGGGGCAGGTCGGCCAGCCACTGCGGCTGCAGCATGTGCCAGTCCTCCGGGCGCTCGGCGATTTCTCGCGCGAACAGGTCGGCCAGCGCCTGGGTGGTGACGCCGACCCGGTCGCCGGCCCGGCCGCCGGTGGTGTTCAGCGGCGGCCGAATCCGGATGCCCCAGCCGTCGCCGTCGAACCAGGCGTACGTCGGCAGCAGCGCGGCACCGGTCTCGACGGCGAGCTTCGCCGGCCCGGCCGGCATCCGGGTGGGCTCACCGAAGAAGTCGACCGGCACCCCACCGCGGGTCAGGTCACGGTCGGCCATCAGGCAGACCAGCCGGTTGTCGGCGAGCCGCTCGCGCAGCACGTCGTAGGCGGGCCGCGCCCCGCCGGAGAGCGGCAGCACCTCGAAGCCGAGGCTCTCCCGGTACTCCAGGAACCGCCGGTACAGCGACTCGGGCTTGAGCCGCTCGGCGACGGTGGTGAACCCGCCGTAGCCCTGCACCAGCCACACCCCGGCCATGTCCCAGTTGCCGCTGTGCGGCAACGCCAGGATCGCACCGCGTCCGGCGGCCAGCGCCGCCGCCACGTGCTCACCGCCGAACGCCGACTCCTGGACCCGCCGGGCCAGCGCGGCGTGGTCCATGGAGGGCAGCCGGAACGCCTCGCGCCAGTAGCGCGCGTAGGAGGTGAGCGCGGCGTGCATCAGCTGGTCGGGCACCTGCTCCGGCCGTACCCCGATCACCCGGGCGAGATTGCGGCGCAGCTGATCCGGCCCGCCGCCGCGCGCCGCCAAGAGCGCACCCGCGTCGAACGCGTTGCGTGCCACGAACTCCGGCAGCGCCCGCACCGTCATCCAGCCGGCCGCGTAGCCGAGGTCGGTCGCCCAGCCCTCAACCCGGCTCATCCCGGGGATGCGCAGGCGGGTCGGCATGGCGATCACCGCGGCGGGCCGTCGTCCGCCGGCTCCGCCGCACCCGGTGAGGTGCGCACCGTGTGCAACCGCTGCGCACAGGTGATCAGGCTGGCCACCGCCAGCAGCCACATCGCCACCGGCAGCGCCCACGGCAGCGGCAGACCCGGCAGATCCGACAACCCGGCACCGACCAGCACGATGATCAGCCGCTCCGGTCGCTCGATGAAGCCGCCGTCGCCGCGCAGCCCGCTCGCCTCGGCCCTGGCCTTGATGTAGGAGATCACCTGCGAGGTGACCAGGCAGATCAGCGTGGCCACCGTCAGCGAGGCGCTCTGCAGACCGAACGCCGCCCACCACCCCAGGCCGCAGAAGACCGCCCCGTCGCTGATCCGGTCGCAGGTGGCGTCCAGCACCGCGCCGAACCGGCTGCCGCCCCCGCGCTGGCGGGCCATCGCGCCGTCGAGCATGTCGAAGTGGACGAAGAACCAGGCCGCCAGGGTGCCGGCGAAGAGCCGGCCGGCCGGGAACAAGGTCAGCGCGGCCAGCACCGCGCCCGCGGTGCCGACGATGGTCACCGTGTCCGGGCTGAGCCCGCCTCGCAGGCAGGCCCGGGCGATCGGCTCGGTGATGCCGGCGAACGTCTCCCGGGACAAAAACCGCAGCCGACTCACGGCTGTCTCGTCCACTCGTCGGCGAGTAGCGTGCGGGTCTCCCGCAGCAACTGGGGAATGACCTTCGACCCACCGACGATGGTGATGAAGTTGGCGTCGCCGCTCCACCGCGGGACCACGTGCACGTGCAGGTGTTCGGCCAACGACCCGCCCGCCGACCGGCCCAGGTTCAGCCCGACGTTGAAGCCGTCCGGCCGGGACACCGCCTTGATCACCCGGATCGCCTTCTGCACGAACGCCATCAGCTCCCCGCTCTCGGCGTCGGTGAGGTCCTCCAGCTCCGAGAAACGCCGGTAGGGCACCACCATCAGGTGACCGGGGTTGTACGGGTAGAGGTTGAGCACCGCGTAGACGTATTCGCCGCGGGCCACCACCAGCCCATCCTCGTCGGGCAGGGTGGGGATGTCGGTGAACGGCTGGTCGGAGCCGGCCGACCCGTTGTCCGCCTCGTCGCGGCTGCGCGGCGCCTCGGCCAGATAGGTCATCCGGTACGGCGTCCACAACCGCGCCAGGTGGTCCGGGTCGCCG